>JAATGA010000441.1 GCA_015654855.1 Rhodobacterales bacterium | reverse complement strand
CACCCGCTCTCGCATTGTTTCCAAAGGGATTTCTGCCGGTAAGGCGCAGAATACCTATCGCGGTCTGGTATCGATGCACCCCAAGGCGACCAACGGGCGCAACTACACCCAGTGCGACAGCCTGCTGATCGGCGATAAATGCGGGGCGCATACGGTTCCGTATATCGAGGTGAAGAACAACTCCTCCCGCGTCGAGCACGAGGCCACCACCTCGAAGGTCGACGACGATCAGCTGTTCTATTGCCGCTCGCGCGGGATGGACGAGGAAGAGGCTGTGGCGCTGGTCGTCAACGGCTTCTGCAAAGAGGTGCTTCAGGCGCTGCCGATGGAATTCGCCATGGAGGCGCAAAGCCTGGTGGCGATCAGCCTGGAAGGTTCGGTCGGGTAAGCCATGGCTCTTGCTGGGATAAAGCGGCAATGATCGTCACCACGACCCCGACCATCGAAGGCCGCCCGGTCAGCGATTACCTCGGCATCGTGACCGGCGAGGCCATTCTGGGCGCGAATATCTTCCGCGATCTGTTCGCGGGTATCCGCGACATCGTGGGCGGACGCTCGGCGGCTTACGAGCAGGAACTGGCCAAGGCCCGCAAAACCGCGCTGCGCGAGATGGAAGAGGCCGCAGGCGCGCTTGGCGCCCAGGCTGTCGTCGGCGTCGATCTGGATTACGAGGTCATCAACAATATGCTGATGGTCACGGCCAGCGGAACGGCGGTCCGGCTTGGGTGAGGCCATGGCCATAAGCCGCCCCCGGCTGACCATGCCCCGGGCCGAGGCTGCCGCTTTGCGTGCGGCCTATGCCGAGGCGCGGGTCGTGCTGGAATACGGCTCGGGTGGTTCGACGCTTGTGGCGGCGAAAGGGGCTGGCCGGGTGGTGTTTTCGGTGGAAAGCGACCCGGCCTGGGCCGCGATGATGGGCGACTGGTTCGCGTCCAACCCTCCGGCGGGCAAGGTCAATCTGCATCCCGTCGACATCGGTCCGACGAAAGACTGGGGCCGGCCGGCGGATGCCAGCGGCGCCGCGCATTGGCCGGACTACGCCTTCTCCGTCTGGGAGCGGGAGGATTTCCGCCACCCGGACGTTGTGCTGATCGACGGGCGGTTCCGTGTCGCCTGTTTCGTCGCCACCGCGATCGGCATCCGCCGGCCGGTGACGGTGCTGTTCGACGACTACGCAAGGCGCGCGCCCTATCACCGGGTGGAGCGGATCGCGGCCCCCGCCGGCCGGGTCGGCCGGATGGCGCTGTTCGATCTGACGCCCGGTCTGGTGGCCGATCCGACCGCCGACTGGATCATGGATAGTTTCGCGCAGCCCGACTGAGGCCGCGCATCAGGAATGTGTGAGGAAAACATGCTGGAAATCAACAACCTGCACGTCAAACTTGAGGAAGAGGATAAAGTGATCCTGCGCGGCGTCGACCTTAAGGTCGGCTCGGGCGAGGTTCATGCGATCATGGGGCCGAACGGCTCGGGCAAATCGACGCTCTCCTATGTGCTCTCGGGACGCGACGGCTATGTCGTCACCGACGGCTCGGCCGCGCTCGACGGCCAGGAGTTGCTGGAGATGGAGCCCGAGGAACGCGCCGCCGCCGGCCTGTTCCTGGCCTTCCAATATCCGGTTGAAATCCCGGGCGTCGGCAATATGACCTTTCTGCGCACGGCTGTGAACGCGCAGCGCAAGGCGCGCGGCGAAGAGGAACTGTCGGCCGGCGACTTCCTGAAACTCGTGCGCGCCAAGGCCAAGACGCTGAAGATCGACGCCGACATGCTGAAGCGCCCCGTGAACGTCGGCTTTTCCGGCGGCGAGAAAAAGCGCAACGAAATCCTTCAGATGGCCATGCTGGAGCCGAAGTTCTGCATCCTCGACGAGACCGACTCGGGCCTCGATGTGGACGCGATGAAACTGGTCTCCGAAGGGGTGAACGCGCTGCGCGACGGCAAGCGGTCCTTCCTCGTCATCACCCACTATCAGCGGCTGCTCGACCATATCAAACCGGATGTGGTCCATATCATGGCGGCGGGGCGGATCATCCGCAGCGGCGGGCCGGAACTGGCGCTGGAGGTCGAGAAGAACGGCTATGCCGATCTGCTGGAGGGGCAAATCTGATGGCCCTGCCGCAGGCGAAACAGGACGCGCTTTCCGCGCGTATCGCCGGACTGTCCTTGCCGCAAGCCGGCTGGACGGCGGCGGCGCGGGCTGCGGCGCTGGACCGGTTGTCGGCAACCGGCCTGCCGACCCGGCGCGACGAATACTGGCGTTACACCGATCCCTCCTCGCTGACCTCGGCCGAGGTGCGACCGGCCGCAGTCGGGGAAGATGCGCAGCCCGCGTTCGAAGCGCTCGCGCAGGTGCGGCTTTACTTCGTCGACGGGGTTTTCGACGCCGCCCGCT
>JAATGA010000129.1 GCA_015654855.1 Rhodobacterales bacterium | reverse complement strand
TCGGCGATAGTGACGATGATCCCGTTCGGGCTCGATGCCGTCGCCTGTTCGACGATGCGGGCCATGTCGGCCAGGTCGCCCGTTGGCGGGTTGCGGTATTCGACGGTCACGTCCATCTCGTCCGCCGCAACCTGCAGCGCGTTCTTGATGACGTTCCACCAGCTGTCGCTGTCGGGGGCATGACTGACGAAAACGAAGCGTTCCCCTTCGGCCATCGCCGGAACCGACGCAGCCAGAAGCGCCGCCGTGCTGACGGCGGTAAGCAGTCTTTTCATGTGAATCCTCCCAGATTCCGCTGCCCGGCCCTCGGCCGGGCTGTCGCGCCCCGGGACTCACTCCATCCCCGGAACATATGGAATGATTATTCTAAAAAATTATTTGCGCAAGATAAAAGTTCCATTTCATTTCACGCCATTACGTCGGCTGCCCACCGAGACGGCCAGGGTGATGGCAAGTGACAGGGTGGCGGAAAGGGCGCGGAACTCGCCGAAATCCACCTCGGAGACCTGGAGCGGTACGATGCCCGGCACCCGCAACGGGTTCATTGCCATATCGGTGATGGCGACGACCGGCAGGCCGGCGGCATGGGCGGCGAGTGCCAGGTCGATGGTTTCCTGGGTATAGGGCGCGAAGGTTATGGCGATCAGCGCATCGCCCGGCCGCAGCGCCTGACGGTAATCCATCCGTCCGGTCATATCATGCAGCATGGCCGGAACCTGCATTTTCTCAAAGGCATAGGACAGATAGGCCGCCACCGGGAACGACCGGCGCAACCCCACGAGATGAATCATCTGCGCCGAGGCGAGACTGGCGACCGCCTGATCGAGCAGCCGCGCATCGACCGCCGTCGCCAGCCGTTCCAGCGACATCCGCCCGGCATCGACAAATTCCGCCAAGAGCGCC
Organism: Rhodobacterales bacterium; assembly: GCA_015654855.1. Lineage (GTDB taxonomy): Bacteria > Pseudomonadota > Alphaproteobacteria > Rhodobacterales > Rhodobacteraceae > JAATGA01. The sequence continues at coordinate 3,377 of JAATGA010000129.1, read as the reverse complement.
GAAGGGCTGTCGGCGCCCCGATCGCGCAGATTGGCCAGCCGCACCGAATAATCCGGCAGCGCCGACGAATAGATGCTGCGGAACAGCCGCTGCATTTCGGAAAACCCCGAAAAACCCATGATCTGGCAGAATCGCATCATGGCGGAGGGCTGGACATCGGCCGCCGCCGCCAGTTCCGCCACCGTCGATACGGCGATCCGGTCGACATTCTCGGCCAGGTATTCCGCACATTGCCGCAACCGCTTGGGCAGGCCGGTCGAGACGGTCTTCAGCCGGTCGTTGAACTCTTCGATGTTTTGCGGGGGGCTTTGCGGGGGAACCTGGCCGTTCATCTGGGTCGTTCGCTTTTCCGTTTGACAGATATTATTCCATCACGATATTCGAAATGGAATTAATATTCCATACTGATCTGCGCAGTCGATTCGAGGAGGAGCGAATGGAACAGCGTCTGGGGGTGGGGCTTATCGGAACCGGTTTCATGGGCAAGACCCATGCGCTGGCCTGGCGGAATGTCGGGGCCGTCTTTGGAGACGTGCGCCCGGTTTCGCTGGAGGTTCTGTGCGACCAGCCGGAGGACAAGGCGGCGGCGATGGCGGGCCAGTTCGGCTTTGCCCGGTCCGTCGGGGACTGGCGCGAGGTCGTGGCGGACCCGGGTGTCGACATCGTATCGATCACCACGCCGAACAACCTGCACCGCGAGATGGCGCTGGCTGCGATTGCCGCCGGCAAACATATCTGGTGCGAAAAGCCGATGGCCCTGACGCTCGCCGAAGCGCAGGAGATGGCGGCGGCCGCTCGTGAGCGGGGCATCGTGACCATGGTCGGCTACAACTACACCCGCAATCCAGCCTTTACCCATGCGTTGCGGCTGGTCAAGGCGGGGACGATCGGGCGGGTTGTGCATTTCCGCGGCTGGGTGGACGAGGATTATCAGGCCGACCCGGATCTCGCCTGGACGTGGCGGGCGCGGCTGGCCGACGCGGGTCTTGGTGCGCTTGGCGACATGGGCTGCCATCTGGTGTCGATGACGCTTGGCCTTTGCGGGCCGGTCGCGTCGCTGGTGGCCGATATGCAGACGGTGCACGAGACGCGGCCGCTGGCAGACGGCAAAGGCCGCGCCCCGGTCGAGAACGAGGATACCGCGACGGCGCTCGTGCGGTTCGAAAACGGTGCGCATGGCTCGATCTCAACCTCGCGCAGCGCCTGGGGTCGCAAGAACCGCCTGGCCTGGGAAGTGCATGGCACAAAGGGCATGATCACCTTTGATCAGGAACGGATGAACGAGTTGCAACTGTACGTCAACGATGGACCGACGGCCACGCAGGGCTTCCGAACCATCCTGACCGGGCCCGCGCATCCACCCTATGGCGAGTTCTGCCCGGCCGCAGGACATCAGTTGGGCTTCAACGACCTGAAGGTTATCGAGGCTGCCGCTTTGCTGCGCGCCATTGCCGACGGCACCCGCCCGCACCCGGACTTCACCGCCGCGCTGGAGTTCGAAACCGTCGTCCACGCCATTGCCGCCTCGGTCCGGGAAGGCCGCCGCGTCGACATCAAAGGGTTTTCCGCATGACGAATATCGCCCTTCTCGGCTGCGGCCGCATCGGACAGGTTCACGCCAAGGCCATTGCCCGCACACCCGGCGCAAGCCTCGTCGCCGTAGCCGATGCCATGGCGCCGGCGGCCACCAGGCTCGCGGCCCAATATGGTGCCGAGATGCGCGACATCGATGCCATCGAGGCGGCGGCAGATGTCGATGCGGTGGTGATCTGCACCCCCACCGACACCCATGCCGATCTGATCGAGCGTTTCTCTCGCGCCGGCAAGGCGATCTTCTGCGAAAAGCCGGTCGATCTGTCCGAAGCGCGGGTGCGCGCCTGTCTGGAGGTGGTACGCCAGACCGGTGCGCGGTTGATGATTGGCTTCAACCGCCGGTTCGACCCGCATTTCGTAGCGCTGAAGGCAGCCATCGACGCAGGCCGGATCGGCGAGGTCGAGCAGATCACCATCACCAGTCGCGACCCCGGCCTGCCGCCGGCCAGCTATATCAAGGTTTCGGGCGGCATCTTCCGCGACATGACGATCCACGATTTCGATATGGCCCGGTACTTGCTGGGCGAAGAGGTGGTCAGCGTCTATGCCAGTGCCGCGGCGCTGGCCGATCCGTCAATCCGCGATCTGGGCGATTATGATACGGCAACGGTGGTTCTGACCACGGCCTCGGGCCGGCAGGCGACGATCCTGAACTCGCGCCGGGCGAGCTATGGTTACGACCAGCGGATCGAGGTGCATGGCTCGCTGGGCATGGTGCAGGCGGAAAACCAGCGCGCTGCCGATATCGAGGTCGCGACCGCCGCCGGCTATCTGAAACCGCCGCTGCTGGATTTCTTCATGACGCGCTATACGGCGGCCTATGAGGCCGAGCTGGGCGCCTTCCTGGCCGCTCTGGCGGATGGGACGGCGATGTCGCCATCGGGCGAGGATGGTCTGGCCGCGCTGAAGCTGGCGGAGGCGGCGCTGGAATCGCTGCGCACCGGGGCTGCGGCACCCGTTCGCTGAAACCCCGCCGGGCTTGAACCGCAAGGCGGGATGATATACATTTTCGGATGTATATCCGCGCCGGAAAGGGGAAAGCCATGCAGGTTGCAAGATGGGGAAATTCGCTTGCCGTCCGCCTGCCCGCCGAACTGGTGCGGGAACTGGGCCTGAAAGAGGGCGACAAGATCGAGATCGAGCGGGCGGGCGACAGTCTGGCCGTCCGCCGGCGGCCTTCGGCCGAGGATGTGCTGGTGGGCTTGCGCGCCTTTCGCGGGCGGTTGCGCGCTGCCGACCGGTTGAGCCGCGACGACGTGAATGCCCGCTGATTTCTTCGATACGAACGTCATCCTCTATCTGCTGGACGACGGGGCGAAGGCCGACCGCGCGGCAGGCCTGCTGGCCGGGGGCGGTCTGATCAGCGTTCAGGTTCTGAACGAGACGCTGGTCAACTGCATACGAAAGGCCGGCATGTCCTGGCAGGAGGCCGGGGATTTCCTTGGCGGCATCCGGGCGCTGTGCGAGGTCGTCGATCTGACGCCCGCGATCCATGATGTCGGCCGGGCCCTGGGCGAGCGTTACGGCTTTTCGGTCTATGATGCGATGATCGTGGCGGCGGCACTGCTCGCCGGCTGCGAGCGGCTTTGGTCCGAAGACATGCAGGACGGGCTGCTGGTCGAGGGTAGGCTGCGCATCATCAATCCCTTTGCCGAATGACGGGAGGGCCGGCGTCAACGACCGTCCAGCCGTTCGATCCGGCGCAGGACGGGGAAAGCCGCCATCCAGATCGCGACCACCGCCAGCGTGCCGAGGCCGCCGATAACCCCAGCCGCAACCGGGCC
>JAATGA010000174.1 GCA_015654855.1 Rhodobacterales bacterium | reverse complement strand
GACGCACCGCATTGCCATGCACCCGCTCGGCAATCGCACGCAGGCCCTTCGGCCCGTGGAAGACGGCATAGAAGCTCGCCATCACCGCCAGCAGCGCCTGCGCCGTGCAGACGTTCGAGGTCGCCTTCTCGCGCCGGATATGCTGTTCCCGGGTTTGCAGCGACAGCCGGTAGGCCTTGTTGCCGCGCGAGTCGATGGACACGCCGACGATCCGGCCGGGCATGGACCGTTTCAGATCATCCCGGCATGACATGAAGGCCGCATGCGGCCCGCCATAACCCATCGAGACGCCGAAACGCTGCGCCGAACCCACCGCAATATCGGCCCCCATCGCGCCGGGTTCCTTCAGCATACACAGCGCCAGCAGGTCGGTCGCAACGACGGCGATGGCCTTCGCACCGTGCAGGCTTTCGATCAGACCGGTCAGATCGGTGACATGACCATAGGTCCCCGGATACTGGAAGATCGCGCCGAAAACCGCAGTCGGATCCAGCCCTGCGGGGTCGCCTTCGACCACCTCGATACCGATGGCGGCGGCGCGGGTGCGGATCACCGCCACCGTCTGCGGATGACAGTTGCGGTCGACGAAGAAGGCCCGCGCCTTCGATTTCGCGCTGCGCTCGGCCATGGCCATCGCCTCGGCCGCCGCCGTCGCCTCGTCGAGCAGCGAGGCGTTCGCGACGGCCAGGCCCGTCAGATCGGCAACCATGGTCTGATAGTTCAGCAGCGCCTCCAGCCGGCCTTGCGCGATCTCGGGCTGATAGGGCGTGTAGGCGGTATACCAGGCCGGATTCTCCAGGATATTCCGCTGGATGGCGGGCGGCGTTACTGTGCCGTAATAACCCTGCCCGATCAGGCTGGTCATCACCCGGTTCTTCGCCGCGACCGCCCGCATCCGGGCCAGCAGTTCATGCTCGGCCAGCGGCGCCCAGGTCAGCGGCTCGGCCTGGCGGATCGAAGCGGGGACCGTCTCGTCGATCAGCGCGTCGAGCGTCGGGGCGCCGACCGCCTTCAGCATATCGGCCATCTCGGCGGGCGACGGGCCGATATGGCGGCGGTTGGCGAAATCGTAGGGATCGTAGGCGACGGGTGTATAGGTCATCTCACATGCCTTTCAGGCGAACCGGCAAAGCCCACCTGCGACGGAAGGCCCGGCCGTTTCACGAAGATTTCGTCTGTCGGGCCGGGCGCGGGCCGCGCCTCAGCCGATCAGCTCGTTATAGGCGTCCTCGTCCATGAGATCGTCGAGCACCGACAGATCGTCGAGCTTCATCTTGAAGAACCAGGCCGCCCCCAGCGGATCCTCGTTCACGAGGCCCGGGTTGTCGGCAAGCGCCTCGTTGACCTCGACGATCTCGCCATCGACCGGGGCCAGGATGTCCGAGGCCGCCTTGACGCTTTCGATCACCACCACCTCGTCGCCGACGGCGACCACGGTTTCCACCTCGGGCAGTTCGACAAAGACCACATCGCCCAGTTGTTCAGCGGCATGGGCGGTGATGCCGACGACGACCAGATCGCCCTCGACGCGCAGCCATTCATGTTCTTCGGTATACTTCACAGGGGATGCTCCTCAGCGTTTGTAGGAGGTGGGGAAGAAAGGCATGGGCGCGACGGTCAGGGCCAGGCGCTTGCCCCGGACCTCGCCTTCCAGAGCGGTGCCGGGGGTGGCGAAATGCGCGGCGACATAGCCCATGGCGACCGGCGCCCCGACCGAGGGGCCGAAGCCGCCCGAGGTCACCAGGCCCACCGGCGTGCCGTCGGGGGCGAACACCTCGACTCCCTCGCGCATCGGCGCGCGGCCCTCGGGGCGCAGGCCGACGCGGCACCGCTCCGGCCCCTCGGCCAGTTCGCGCAGGATGCGATGCGCGCCCGGAAAGCCGCCTTCGCGCGCGCCGCCCGCCCGGCGGACCTTCTGGATCGCCCAGGTCAGCCCGGCCTCGACCGGCGAGGTGGTGGTGTCGATGTCGTGGCCGTAGAGGCACAGCCCCGCCTCCAGCCGCAGGCTGTCGCGGGCGCCCAAGCCTATGGGCGCAACCTCTGCCATCGCCAGCAGCGCGCGGGCCAGGCCCTCGGCGCCAGGTTCGGGGACCGAGATCTCGAACCCGTCCTGGCCGGTGTAGCCGGACCGCGAAATCCACAGCACACCGAACAGGGTGTCGACGCTCAGCACATCCATGAAGCGCATGGCCGCGACCTGCGGCACCAGACGCGCCAGCGCCGCCTCGGCCAGCGGGCCTTGCAGCGCCAGCAGGCAGCGGTCGGCGATG
>JAATGA010000083.1 GCA_015654855.1 Rhodobacterales bacterium | reverse complement strand
GATCCGCAAGCCCGCGAGCGCCTTCGTTATGAAGGGTCAGCAGATCAGGTGCGATGCCTGAGCCGACGGTCATAGTCCGGATGAAAGAGACCATGCTCCTGTCCGCACCTTGCGGGCGGGAAAGTATGTGATCGCCTTGGGTGACGTGTCGTTATCAGAAGGAGATCACAATGGCACACACCCGCTACGCTTTCGTCAAAGCAAACTGGCATTCGGAAATCGTCGATCAGGCTCTGGTCGGCTTTTGCGAGGTCATCCCCGCCGATCAGGTCGACGTTTTCGACGTCCCCGGTGCATTCGAAATGCCGCTGATGGCGCGAATCCTCGCCCGCAGCGGCCGCTATGGCGCCGTTGCGGCGGCGGCTTTTGTCGTCGATGGCGGGATCTATCGCCATGAATTTGTCGCGCAGGCGGTGGTCAACGGGCTGATGCAAGCCGGGCTTGAAACCGACGTGCCCGTGCTTTCGGTTTCTCTGACACCGCAGGTCTATCAGGAAACGGACCATCACCGGGCGATCTATCGCGAGCATTTCGTGCAGAAAGGCCGAGAGGCCGCAGAAGCGGCGGTTGCGGTCACAAAGCTGCGGTTGGCTGTCGCGGCGTAAGGGTGTGGGCGGCGATAAGCCGCCCCGTTCCGACTGATCAGGGAAATGGCCGATGAGGCCATTGGCAATCCCCTCTTCGGCAACGCTCCGCCATCCCCGAAGCCGGTTTCCGCCGGAGGGTATGGCGCCGCCTTGTGAGACGCACCGCAGGCTCCTATCTCTGACCCGTCCCCGCGAGCAGCGGCAATGAGAACAACAAGGGAAACCGACAATGCGCTACCTGCTGGTCTTCCATGCCGAGGCAACCGCCGAATGGCGCTGCCTCGATACAGCCAGGCTCGGGTCTTTCATCTCCAGTAGCTCCAAGGACATTCCCAACGCCCTGAGAGCCGCGCCGGAGATAACCCTAAGCTGGATGCTTGGCCGCCGGCGGTTCGGCGCGCTCCGCAGTTCGATGGATTCAAGAGCCGAAGGTGCGGAATGGGTACGGGTATATGATCTGTCCGTCGACAGCCTGATCATCGGAGAAGACCACGGATATCAGGGCGCATGGCTGGACATGCTCATGCAGGAAAAGCAACCGATCGGCTGGATCCCGGCATTTCATCTGCCCGCCGCCTGCCCGGCTTTGAAGCCAGGGATTTTCGTACTGAAGGCGCGCGCCGCAGATCCTCTCAGATCAGAGAACGGGGTCTGCCAGAAAACCATGGAAAAGGTGCGAACCCAGCTGGAGGCACTTCCGTATCCTCAACCGTCGACCGATCGGGCGCGTCATGTCGTAGCGCCTGGTACTGAAGCCCGAAAGGCCGCACGAAAGCATCTTTTCCGCGTGCCCGTACCCACGGACAGCCTGTAGTAATGCGATGTGCCCCGCCCGAGCTGGCGAGCCCTCGTGCCATTTCGTCGGACGCTGACGGATTTGTCATCCGGTGCGGGCGGGGTCCCGTAGTGCGCCGTCCTATCCCCGTGCTGGCATGGTAACCCCTTTCACCGCTCTCCAGGCCTGACAGAGAAGGCCCGGCACCCGGGATCTGAATACGGTGACCGACTAGCGCCGTTATCGCCGCACCACAACCAGGGCACGTTTTGTCGCAGAAGCGGGAGGTGCCCGATAAACGGTAGCGTCTTGAATTGTCGCACGGTCTAAAACAAAGTTTCATGGCTCTGAAATTGATGTAGCACAGGATCATGAGTTCCCGCTTGTGTCGTACCATCATTACGCTCTGCGCCGTTCTGCTTCTGGCGGCCGGCAGCGTCGCGTCCGCCCGGATGATGGCGCCTGATGAGAACAAGATCGTCCGGGCCGAAATAGCGGCCCTCGGCCTGTCCATGGACGACATTTGCGGTGAACATCCCGGACAGGAGCATTGGTGCCCCTTCTGTCACCTGGTGCCCGATGCGTCTGTCCCTGCTCTGGTCGGCATGTGTCGCGCCTTCATTCCGAAAACCGGCTGGAAAGAGAGCGCAGACCTCTACCGCGAGGCACAGGCACGAGACCATTCTCGTGTCCCTCGCGCACCCCCTGAAATGAGCTGAACCTGTCACGCCGTAAGTGCTTCGTCACGACCGGCATCCCTGTTCTGTTCCATGTCCGCACCGAGACACCGGCCGCTGACCTGGGGCGCTCATTTCGGAATCCACATGAAACACCCTTTGAAACTGGCCGGGCTCCTGCTCGCCAGCACATCCCTGTGTGCCACTTCGGCGCTTGCCCAGGAGACAACGGATCTCGGCACCGTCACGCTCGACACGCTCACCGTCGAGGGATTGGAGAACGGCGCCGTCATCGATGGCTACCGTGCCGATACTGTGTCCAGCGCCACGCGCACCGCGACCCCGCTTCAACAGACGCCTCAATCTGTTCAGGTGCTGTCGCCCGAGCTGTTGAAGGATCAGGCCGTCACCTCCATGTCCGAGGCACTCGGCAACGTCAGCGGAGCTCAGGGCACGATCCCGCTCCAGACACCCGCCTTTGAATCGACCCTGCTGCGCGGCTTCCCGGCCGAGTTCTACCGCGATGGCATCACCACCTACATCAACACTGGCGACGCCAACGCCATGGCGGGCGTCGAGCGGATCGATGTTCTGAAAGGACCGAATGCCATCCTCTACGGCGGCGGCGTCGGCACCCCACTCGGCGGCGTGGTCAACATCGTGACCAAGAAGCCGGAGCCGGAAAACTTCTCGACCTTCGGCCTGACCTACGGAAGCAACACTTACGTTGAGCCCTCCTTCGACATCAACCGGAAGCTCTCGGATACCGTCCTGTTTCGCATGAACGGCAGCTATGTGCGTTCGGAGGTAGACCAGGATGTGATCCAGACGGATCGATACTCGTTCAGCCCGTCGCTGACCTTCGGCTATGGGACGAACACCCGCCTGACTGTCGAAGGCTACCTCTCCAGATGGGAACAGCAGGAATATCAGGGGCTGCCCGCCGTCGGCACCGTGGCCGGGGACTTCCGCATCGACCGCGATCTCTATATCGGCGATCCCAACATCCCCGACAGCCACACGGAAACGCGCAAGCTGACTTTCACGCTGGAGCATGATTTCAACGATCAATGGTCAAACCGCACGCAATTCCGTTACGGCAAGAATGAGGTGGAGCAGATCACGCAGCTCATCGTGTCCAACACACCCGACATGGGGCTGAGCGAGTGGAGCCTCTACAATTCTTACGTGCCCGGCGAGCAGACCGAATACAGCTTCAACACATCCTTCGAGGGGCGTTTCAGCACCGGCGGCTGGGATCACGTGCTCCTCTTCGGCGCGGATTATTCGCGGATCGAAGACTATTCGCTGATGTATATGGACTACGTCGGTACCAGCGATCTGGCGAACCCGGGGGAATGGCCCGCATGGACCATGCCCTCGACGCTGGCCATGGGCGAAGGCAACGGCACCTATACGACCTCCGGGGCCTTCGTTCAAATGCAGTCCAGCATCGGGCGGCTACACCTCCTCGGCGGGCTGCGGCTGGCGCAGCTCAAGACAGTCTACGATTCCGAAGGCTATGGCCGACGCGACACATTGGAGAAAACGAGGCTCTTGCCGCGGATCGGCGCTGTCTATGACCTGACGGATCAATGGTCGGCCTTCGCAAGCTATAGCGAGGGAATGAAGGCCAATGCCTTCTATTTCTACTCCTCTACGCCAAAGCCGGAGTTCTCCCGCCAGGCAGAGATCGGCCTGAAGTATGGCTCAGACACCCTGTCGGGCAGCATCGCGGCCTTCCGGATCGCGCGCGAAAACGTGCCGGTCACCGACCCGAACGACGCCATGATGCTGACCAGCATCACCGAAGGTCAGCAACGCTCGCAGGGCATCGAACTGGATGCTGTCTGGCAGCCTGGGGGCGCCTGGAAGGTCATGGCGAACTATGCCTACACCGATGCCGAGCTGACAGCCGATATCCCGATGGGCGCACCGTCCGGATCAAAACTGCCGGGGGTCCCGCGTCATTCCGGCGGTATCTGGGTGGACTACGATGCAAGGCTGGACAATGGCGACGGCTGGCGCGCGGGCGCCGGGCTGCACGCAGTCTCCTCTTCCTGGATCGACCAGGCGAACACCTATGAAACAGGCGGCTATGCCACGGTCAATACCTCGGCCAGCTACGTGCGGGGAGGAACAACCTATACGCTGGCGGTGAAAAACCTCTTCGACAGGGAATACGACCTGCCGATGTATGGCTATATGGGCGGCCGTGTCGTGCCCGGTGCCGAGCGTCAGATCCTCCTCAACATCAGCAAGAGGTTCTGAGAATGATCCGGATACTTGCGCTCTGCGCGCTCATCTGTCCAATGTCAGCGATGGCCGAAACGGTCATCCCGCTCTATCCGGAGGGAATGATCGCGCCGCTCGCCCACCCCGAAAGCCGGGATCAGGTGGAGGGAGAGATGATGATCTTCAACGTCAGTGTGCCGACGCTGGAGATCATTCGCCCCAAGGACAAGGAAGCAAACGGCACGGCGGTGATCGTCGCCCCTGGCGGCGGTTTCGTGGGGCTGGGTTATGCGCAGAGCCTGGCGGTTGCCCATCGACTGGCCGATCTTGGCGTGACGGCATTCGTGTTGAAATATCGCACAATCGAAAGCCCGGATGACGACATGCACATGCCCGAGGCTCATATCGCGGAAATGACTGTCCTGATGCAGCGGGCACAGACGGGTCAACCTGCGGAGATCCCCATCTTCGCGGGCGAACCGGCGGCGGCCGAAGATGGTCGCCGCGCGATAACCCTGCTGAGGGATCACGCAACGGATTGGGGCATCGATCCGGCGAGGATCGGGGTGCTGGGGTTCTCTTCCGGAGCCTTTCTGGCGGTGGACCTCGCCATCGGCGATGCCGCAACAAGGCCTGCTTTCGTAGCACTCCTTTACGGAGGGTTACGCTCGCCGGTCCCGGCCGATGCCTCCCCCGCCTTCATCGCCGCAGCGGCCGATGATGCCTTCCTGCCCGATGACAGCCTGCGCATCTATTCCGCATGGAGGAAGGCAGGCCTTCCGGCAGAGCTTCATATCTATGAGACAGGTGGACATGGCTTTGGCTTGACGCCTCAAGGACGGACGAGCGACCACTGGTTCGATGACCTTACGGGATGGATGCAGGCACGTGGCCTGCTCGACGCCGGAAGGGGCGGCCATCAAACGTTGCCTTGAACGGTTGTAGTCGGGAGGCTCGTATGGGCCTTCTTTGCGGCTCGGTGCTGCGCGCGTCACGGACCGGCAGTAATAGCTGAATTGACATCCGCCTTTGCGGTCCAAACTTCCGCAAAGGGCCGAGGGTGTGTCAAAACTCGTTGGCGGGATCTGTCTGAGGGTGATTTTCCGTGCTGGTCGGCATAGCGGCCTCCGATCTTCCTTCACGCGGTTGGCGGCCCGATAAGTCTCGCTAGAGGCAGAGCTGCGCCTGAGGTGGGACGTCTGAGCCCTGATCAAACCGGAATGGCCTGCATCAGGCGCCGGATGCCGATCAGGGCGACCACGCGCTTGATGTTGTAGGCTAGGACGTTCAGCGCCATTTCGGTGCGCACGTTCTT
>JAATGA010000487.1 GCA_015654855.1 Rhodobacterales bacterium | reverse complement strand
GTTCGCCGAAGGAGACGCCGCCGATCAGCAGCGCCTTGGTCAGCCGGGTGTGCCTGGCATAGACGTCGAAGTTCTCGGCCACCTGTGCCGCCAGTTCGCGGGTCGGCGCCAGCACCAGGCTGCGCGGCATCCGGGCGCGGGCGCGGCCCTGGCCCAGCAGGGTGATCATCGGCAGGGTGAAGCTTGCCGTCTTGCCGGTGCCGGTCTGGGCGATGCCCAGAACGTCGCGGCCCTTCAGCGCCTCGGGGATGGCCTGCGCCTGGATCGGCGTTGGGTTCTCGTAACCGGCCTCGGAAATGGCCTGAAGAACGCGCGGGTCCAGCGCAAGGTCGGAAAATTTCGTCATTGGCGTCCTGTGGTTCCGCGGCATCGGGCCGCGTGGGCGGAGGGACGCGAATGGTATCGGGCGTCCCGCGAGTTCTCCACCGGATGTGGATTTTTCCGCCATAGGCGAAAGCGCGCCAAAGGTCAATGCACGCAACGGTGTACCGGGCCATCCGCCCGCCCGCTCCGCGCGGCTGACGAACGCGGCGGCTTTGCTTGCCGTGCGCGGCGTGGCGGGGCCAGACGACACCCCGGCACGGGACGGACAAAGGTCCCGCGCCGCAACGCCCCGGGGAAAATCTGCACCTTGCACAGGCGCCGCGGCGCGGCGCGGGTTGCCGGGCTGCCGCTTCTGTGGCAACAAGTTCGCGAGCAACCAGAACTCGTGAGTTCAGCCATGAGCGATTACGCCGCCCTCCGTACCACGATGGTCGACACGCAGGTCCGTCCCTCGGACGTGACGCGCTATCCGATCATCGCCGCCATGCTCGCCGTCCCGCGCGAGGTCTATGTGCCCCAGGACCGGCGCGATGCCGCCTATGTCGGCGACAACGTCGACCTGGCGCCGGCGCGCGTGCTGCTGGAGGCGCGGACGCTGGCCAAGCTGCTCGACGGGCTGGATGTGCAGCCGGACGAGCTGGTCCTCGATATCGGCTGTGGGCTGGGCTATTCCACCGCGCTTCTGGCCCGACTGGCCGAGGCGGTCGTCGCCGTTGAGGAAGACGAGGGCTTCGCCGCCGAGGCGCAGCGCACCCTGTCGGCCCAGGGCGTCGACAACGCCGCCGTGATCGCCGGGCCGCTGGCGGCCGGATCGTCGCGGCACGCCCCTTTCGACGTCGTGGTGATCCAGGGCGGGGTCGAGGTCGTGCCGCAGGCCGTCATCGACCAGATCCGCGAGGGCGGGCGCATCGGCGCCATCTTCATGCAGGGCGCGCTAGGCGTCGCGCGGATCGGCTACAAGGCCGGCGGCACGATCACCTGGCGCGACATGTTCAACGCGGCGGCGCCGGTTCTGCCGGGCTTTGCCGCGGCGAAGGGTTTCACACTCTGAGCGTTTCGGCCAAGCGGTGGCGCAGAACCGCCGTGCCGACAACGGGAATTCGGCCGGGCAGGGCCACAGGAAAGGCAGGACTCCCATGCGCAAATTGATCGTGGCGATCGTCACAATGTCCGGTCTGGCGTTCGGCGCACCGGTCCGGTCCGAGACGCTGACCGATGCGTTGATCTCGGCCTATCGGAACTCGCATCTGCTGGAGCAGAACCGCGCCGTGCTGCGGGCCGCCGACGAGGACGTGGCGGTCGCGGTGTCCAGTCTGCGCCCGGTGATCTCGTGGGCGATGTCGGGCACCTGGGCCGAGGGGCAATACCGCCAGAATATCGGCGGCATCCAGTATACCGGCGATTCCGACAGCCTCAGCGGCACGGCCTCGCTGACGGCCTCGATCCTGCTTTACAACGGCGGGCGCACGCAGATGGGGATCGAGGCGGCGCAGGAATCCGTTCTGGCCACCCGTCAGTCGCTGATCAACGTCGAACAGCAGGTGCTGCTGGCGGCGGTGTCGGCCTATGTCGACGTGCGTCTGCAAACCGAGATCGTGGCGCTGCGGGAATCGAACGTCCGCACCATCGGCCAGGAACTTCAGGCCGCGCGTGACCGGTTCGAGGTCGGCGAGGTCACCCGCACCGATGTGGCCCAGGCCGAGGCGAGCCTCGCCCTGGCGGAGTCGAGCCTCGCCTCGGCCCGTGGCGCTTTGGCCGTTGCGCGCGAAACCTACAAGGCCACGGTCGGGCATTTCCCCGGCGTTCTGGCCCCGCTGCCGCGCGCCCCGGTGACGGCGCGCAACCTCGACGAGGCCAAGGCCGTCGCCCTGCGCAGCCATCCGACCGTCCGCCAGTATCAGCACCAGGTGAAGGTCGCCGATCTGTCGGTCGCCATCGCCAAAGCGGCGATGTTGCCCACCGTCTCGGGCAGCGTCGGGGTGAGCCAGGGGCTGGACGACGGGCTGACGAACAAAAGCGTCGGCCTTTCGGTCAGCCAGACGCTTTACGGCGGGGGCGAGCTTTCGGCGCTGTATCGCCGCGCGCTGGCCAACAAAGAGGCTGTCCGTGCCGCGCTGCATCAGAACGGCGTCACGGTCGAGCAGTCGGTGGGCACCGCCTGGGCCTCGATCCAGGTTTCGACCGCCGCCATCGAGGCCAGCCGCAGCGGGGTTTCGGCCGCGCAGACCGCCTTCGACGGCGTGCGGGAAGAGGCGCGGCTGGGGTCGCGCACCACGCTCGACGTGCTGGACGCGGAACTGACGCTGCTGACCGCGCGGGCCTCGCAACTGGAAGCCGAGGCGAACCGCTACATTTACAGCTATTCCCTGCTGTCCTCGATGGGGCTGCTGACGGTCGATCATCTGAACCTCGGCATCCCGACCTACGACCCCGAGGCCTATTACAACGCGGTCAAGAACGCTCCGGTCAGCGTTCAGGGCAAGAAACTCGACCGGATCATGGAAAAGCTCGGCAACAAGTGAGTGTTCGGCGCAAAGGGTCGGGGTTCGGGGGCACCTGGACCCCGTTGCCGTTTCGCGCGCCGGCGACGCCTGGAGTCTGGCCGGCATTTGCGCTGATCCGTCATCGTCTTGCGGGGCGGGCGCCCCGCCGCTACACTCACGGACGGGTGATCCACGAATAACGAGCAGCCGGGGCCAAAGATGTCCGAACCCATGACTTCCGCCGAGATCGAGGATGTCCTGTCCTCCATTCGCCGGCTGGTTTCCGAGGAATTGCGCGGCGGTGCAGAATCTGTGCCCGTCGCCGCGATGTCGGCGGGTGCGGTCCCGGTGTCGTCGGTCCTGTCTCAGGCCAGCCCTTCGCCGGCCGTGCAGCCCGCCAGCGGCGCGGGCAAGGCCGGCACGGGTGAGGGGCGCCCCTCGCCGATGATCCGCCGCGCGGAGGACGCGCAGCGCCCTGCCAGGCTGCTGCTGACGCCCGCGCTGCGGGTGGTGGCCGACCGTGCCGAAGAGGGTCTTCCGGCGGGGACCGCCGATACGCCGTCGGATCCGCACGCCGCCGAGGCGGCGGGTCAGGATCGGGGCCTCCACGATCCGCTCAACCTTGATGCCGTCGGTCTTGGCGACCGCGTTGCGGCGCTTGGCGCGGCGGTCGGGGCGCAGGGCGACGAGTGGGAGCCGGACCATGCCGCCCCTGACTCTGAGGTGCCCGAGGCCGGGTTCTGGAGCGACGATCACGAGACCGACTGGTCGGTCGATCCCGCGGCGGATCAGGTCGGAGCGGATCCGATTGAGGCCGATTGGGCCTCGACCCGTCCGACCGCCGAATTTCTGACCTTTCCGCGTCTGCACCTCTCGGCGATCGGCGCGTCAGAGGGGCCGGCAGGGACGCCCGTTCCGACGGCCGTGGCCGATGATGTGACCGCCGCCCCGCGCGCTGCCGCGGATGATGTCCCTGCCGGGGAAGAGAAGGCGCGGGATACGTTCCTTCTGCTCGCCCCCGTGGATGCCGTCGCTGACGATACGCAGGCCCTCGCCGGCGATCGGATGGCGCGGGATTTCGGCGGTACGGATGAGGTGCTGTCCGACGGGACCGTCTCGCCCGCAGAGGTTCTGTCCGACGCGACGGCGGATGTCGTCCCGGATGCGGACGCAGAGGGTGACGCCATCCCCGGCGGCGGCCATGAAGACGAGGTGCCAGGCTGGGCGCAGCAGGCGGCCGACGATTTCGCCGAAGCCCCGGACGCCGCCGATCCGGCCGAAACCGAGGTCTTGGCCGAAGAGGTCCTGGGGGCCGAGGCCGGCGACTGGCTGCCGGAACAGGCTGCCGCGTTCCCCGATATCTTCGCCGACGCGGGCTATCCGGCGGCCGATCCTTTCGACGAAGACAGGTTGCGCGAGATGGTCCGCGACCTGATCCGCGAAGAGTTGCAGGGGCCGCTGGGGGAGCGCATCACCCGCAACATCCGCAAGCTGGTCAGGGCCGAAATCGCGCGCGCCATGACCCTGCGCGACCTGGATTGAGACGCGGCAACCGTCCTCTCCGGCTGGTGGTCCCGGGGCGCGTTGATCGTTTGGCCCCGTCCGGCTTATGATGCCCGCCGCGATCGCACGATGAGGCGTGGCGCGCGATGGTCGGGATCCCCCGGCCTGCCCGCCCCCACCACCCTTTGCCCCGCCGCTTCGCGCGGTCGCTCCAAACGAAAAACGCCCCCGCGAGGAGGCGCTTTTCGGATCTGGCACTTGAATAGGTCGCGTATCAGGCGGCTTCGGCCTGATCCATCTCCAGCGCGTGACGGCGTTCGCTTTCCTCGCGCGACAGCGCGACCGAGGTCCGCACGCCTTTCGAGACGAAATCCATCAGCCCTTTGACGACGCGTTCGTTCGGATCTATGCCGGCGCAGGACAGAACCTCGCGCCCGTCGCGCGAACGCGCCCAACGCGCGATTTGCTCCGGCCCGTTGCCGTATTTCTTGTAATCCGCGATGGCATCATCCAGCGCGGCAAGCACCACAGCAGCGAACAATTTACGGGCACGTTGGCCTTGCTCATAGTTAAACGCTGTGCTGTCTACGAATTCGGCCATTTAGGCAGTCCTTTATTCTTGCTCTTGTCTTCCGCGGGTTCACAGGGGATACGGCGTTTCGACCACGATTCGTCACCCCATATGGTGCATATCTGTCATGCGCCTGTCGCATATCCAATTGTCACCGACACAAAACTTAGTCGGTTTTCGCCGCAGTCACCGCCAATATGTAGGGCCGACCTGATCGAGTTCAAGATTTGGACACGAAATCGCTGTGATCTTGAAAGGTTCTGGAAACCATTCTTCCCGCCCGCAGGGGATTGGCGGCGTCCCGGACGCTCCGGCGGGGGCAAGCCTCAATACCCGCCGTCGTCGCCGCCCGATTGCCAGGGTTTCACCAGGTTGCCGAAGCGGGTGAATCGCCCCTCGAAGCTCAGCTCGACCGAGCCGATCGGACCATGGCGCTGCTTGCCGATGATGACCTCGGCCTTGCCATGCACCTGCTCCATCACCGCCTGCCAGGCCGCCATCTTTTCCAGCTCGTGATCGCCGGGCTTCTCGCGTTCCTTATAATATTCGTCGCGGTAGACGAACATCACCACATCGGCATCCTGCTCGATCGAGCCGGATTCGCGCAGGTCCGAAAGCTGCGGCCGCTTGTCCTCGCGGCTTTCGACCTGACGCGACAGTTGCGACAGGGCGATGACCGGGATGTTCAGTTCCTTGGCGATGGCCTTCAGGCCTTGCGTGATCTCCGACACCTCCTGCACGCGGTTCGCCTCGCTGCTTTTGGCGGTGCCCTTCAGCAGTTGCAGATAGTCGATCATCAGCACGTCCAGCCCATGGGTCCGCTTCAGCCGGCGCGCGCGGGCGGCGACCTGGCTGATCGGCAGGGCAGGGGTATCGTCGATATAAAGCGGGCAGGCCTCCAGCGCCTTGGCGGCCTCGACAAAGCGGCGGAACTCGCCCTCGGTCATGTCGCCCCGGCGGATCTGTTCGGACGGCACCTCCGACGCCTCGGACAGGATCCGCGCCGCAAGCTGTTCGGCCGACATCTCAAGCGAGAAGAAGCCGACGACGCCGCCCTCGACCGCGCCCTCGATCCCCTCATGCGTCATGCCGCGGCGATAGGCCCGCGCCACGTTGAAGGCGATATTGGTGGCGAGCGAGGTCTTCCCCATCGAGGGTCGCCCGGCGAGGATCAGCAGGTCGGAGGGGTGCAGGCCGCCCAGTTTCTTGTCGAGGTCGACGAGCCCGGTCGAAATCCCGGCCAGGCCGCCGCCGCGCTGATAGGCGGCATTGGCCGAGTTCACCGCCTCGGTCACCGCCTTCAGGAAGGACTGAAAGCCGCGCTCGGCAACGCACTGCTCGCCCAGCTTGTAAAGCCGCTGTTCGGCCTCGGTGATCTGCTCGCGTGGTTCCGATTCAAGCTCGACCTTCGCGGCTTTGGCCGAGATGTCGCGCCCGAGGCCGATCAACTCGCGCCGCACGGCGAGGTCATAGATCATCTGCGCATAGTCGCGCGCGGCGAAGGTCGAAATCGCGGCGCCCGCCAGCCGCACCAGATAGGTCGCCCCGCCGAGTTCCTTCAGCCCCTCGTCCTCTTCGAAAAAGGGTTTCAGGGTGACGGGGCTGGCGAGCGTGTTCTTCTGGATCCGGGCGGCGGACTTCTCGAAGATGCGGCGATGCACGGGGTCGAAGAAATGGTCGGCCTTCACCACCGCCGCGATGCGGTCGTAGACATCGTTGTTGGTCAGGATTGCGCCCAGCAACTGCTGCTCGGCCTCGATGTTGTGGGGCAGAACATCGGTTTCCGGCCCAGGCTGCTCGCCAGGGACTGCGGGGACCTGTGCCGTGCGGAACACCGTGATCTCGGTCATCTCTGCCTCCGTCCCCTTTTGATCGAAGGGTGTGTTATCCCGCGCCATGCGCGCGGATCAATCCCGGAACAACCTGGTGGAGAAGCCTGTGGATTACCTGCGCGCCAAGGCAGCCCCCGCCAGAAGGTGTGGCGTCAAGCCCGCATCATGCCATATGTCGTGGCGAAAGGGCAGGGGCGAAAGAGTCGCCCACAGGCCTTGCACAGCTTGTCCACAGGCGGGATGCCGCTACGTCAACCCGGGGGGCGCGCAGCTTTGTCGCACGCGCCTATTTTGCCGCGCGGGCCTCTTGCCAGGCGCGCGGGGCCGACAGGAATTTCTCGACCTCCGCCAGCGTCGCCAGGTCGAAGGCTTTCGACGCCCGCGCCTCGGCCAGAACGTCCCACCAGGTGCAGAGGTGGTGCAGCTTCACCCCGTGCTCTTCCAGCCGGCCGACGGTTTCGGGGAAGATGCCGTAGTAGAAGATCACCGCCGTATGGCCGCAAGTGGCCCCGGTCTCGCGGATCGCATCGACGAAGGACAGTTTCGAGCCGCCGTCGGTGGTCAGATCCTCGACCAGCAGCACGCGCTGGCCTTCGGTCATCGCGCCCTCGATCCGGGCGTTGCGGCCGTAACCTTTGGGCTTCTTGCGCACATAGGTCATCGGCAGGGCCAGGCGTTCCGCAACCAGCGCCGCGAAGGGGATGCCTGCCGTCTCGCCGCCGGCGATATTGTCGAACGCCTCGAACCCGGCCTCGCGCAGCACGGTGGCTGACAGGAAATCCATCAGCATCGAGCGGATGCGCGGATAGGAGATCAGCTTGCGGCAGTCGATATAG
>JAATGA010000203.1 GCA_015654855.1 Rhodobacterales bacterium | reverse complement strand
ATCGCCCCGGCCGAGGCGGTTCCCGTCGCCGGAGCGCTGATCGCCGCCGGCATCACCCGGATCGAGGTGCCGCTGAACTCGCCCGATCCGCTCGCCTCGATCGGGGCGATGGCGCGGGCCTTCGCCGGAACCGCCGAGATCGGGGCGGGCACCGTGCTGCGGACAGACGAGGTGGCGCAGGTCCAGGCCGCCGGCGGTACGCTGATCGTATCGCCCAATTGCGACCCCGAGGTCATCCGGGCGACAAAGCTGCGCGGCATGGCCTCGTGGCCCGGGGTGATGACGCCGACCGAATGCTTCGCGGCGCTTGCGGCGGGGGCCGACGGGCTGAAGATCTTTCCGGCGACCCTGGTCGGGCCCGAGGGGGTCAGGGCGGTGCGCGCCGTCTTGCCGAAGGGCACGCAGGTCTATGCGGTCGGCGGCGCGGGACCTGCGAATTTCGCCGACTGGATCGCGGCGGGGGCCGACGGCTTCGGCATCGGCACGGCGCTTTACACCCCCGGCCTCGCCGTCGCCGAGGTCGCCCGCCGCGCCGAAACCATCGTCGCCGCATGGGCGGCTGCGCAAGGCTGACGCCACCGGCCGTCGTTTCGGGCCTGTCTTCGTCGGCCATCCGGGTAAAATCGCCTGCCGGACTTGCAACGGCCTGACGCAACCGCCGGCAACTCCCAGGTGACAAAAATCGCAGACGAGCTATTTACGCTGCGGGCAGGCATTTTCGACAGGAGCGCTTTCGTATGATCAAACGGCTTGTCATCGCCGCCATCCTTCTGGGCGCCGTCGTGGGCGGCATCGTCTGGTTCAAATATTTCCGCGACGAGATGATTGCGCAATATCTGGGCGGTATGGTGCCGCCCCCGGTTCCGGTGAACGTCGAAACGGTGGCGCCCGTCGCCTGGACGCCGGGGATTGACGCCATCGGCACCTCGCTTTCGGTGCGCGGCGTCGATCTGGCGATCGAGTCCGGCGGGACGGTGCGCGAACTGGCCTTCACCGGCAACGATTCCGCCGCCCAGGGGCAGTTGCTGGTCCAGATCGACGACGACAGCGAAAAGGCCTCGCTCGCCGCAGCGCAGGCCGGGCTGTCGGTTGCCGCCACCGAACTGCGCCGCGCACAAACGCTGAGCGAGCGGGGCGTGAACGCTCAGACCACGGTGGAGACCGCCCAGGCCCAGGTCGAGTCGGCGCGCGCCCAGGTGGCGCAGGCGCAGACCGCGCTGGACAACAAGCGCATGGTCGCGCCCTTTGCCGGGGTGATCGGCATCCCGAGGATCGAGCTTGGCGAATATGTCGCCGCCGGCACGATCTATGCGACCTTGCAGGATACGACGAAGATGCGCGTCGATTTCAACGTCCCCGAACAGCAGATCGGCGCGCTGAAGATCGACGGGCCGGTGCTGGCGACAAGCGAGGTCGGCGATCTGTCCGCCAAAGGCCGGATCATCGCGATCGAGCCGAAGATCGACCCCGCCTCGCGCATGGTCGCGGTCCGGGCCGAGGTCGACAATACCGAAAGCCGCCTGATCCCCGGCCAGTTTCTGCGCGTCAGGATCGAACTGCCGGTCGAGGAGGGCGTCATCGCTTTGCCGCAGACGGCGGTCAGCACCACGCTTTACGGCGATACGGTCTTCGTGGTCCACGGCGAGGGCGAGGATCTGACGGTAAGCCAGGTCTTCGTCACCGCCGGTCGCCGCTTTGGCGGGCGGATCGAGGTGACGAAGGGCATTGCCGCCGGCGACCGGGTGGTGATCTCGGGCCAGAACCGGCTGTCGGCCGGAGCCAGGATCAAGGTCGACGACAGCGTCGACGTGAACCAGACCACGGGCGAGTGAGGGGCGGATGCATTTTTCTGAAATCTTCATCCGCCGCCCCGTGCTTTCCACGGTGGTCGCCGCGCTGATCCTGTTCCTCGGGATGGTGTCGGTCTTCGTCCTGCCCGTCAGGGAATATCCCGAGGTCGACGAATCGGTGATCACCGTCACCACGGTCTATGCCGGCGCGCCCCCCGATCTGATCCAGGGCTTCATCACCGCCCCCATCGCCGAGGCGGTCTCGACCACGGAACACATCAACTATGTCACCAGCCAGTCGACGCCCTCGGCCTCGGTGGTGACGGTGAACATGCAGCTTGGCGCCGACCCCGACGTGGCGCTGACCGAGGTCATGTCCAAGGTGCAGCAGGTGCGCAGCGACCTGCCCTCCGAGGCCGAGGATCCGGTGATCGTCAAGGGCACCGGCGACACCTTCGCGCTGATGTATCTGGCGGTGAAGAACCCGAACATGACGGGCGAGCAACTGACCGAATATCTGGAGCGCGTGGTCAAGCCGCGGGTCACGAATATCGACGGCGTGGCGCAGATGCAGATCATGGGCGGCCAGGAATATGCGATGCGCATCTGGCTCGACCCGCTGAAGATGTCGGCGCGGGGGATCACCGCGTCCGAGGTGCTGACGGCGATCCGCGCCTCGAACTTCCTGTCGGCGCCAGGCAAGACCGAGAACGATTACTATCTGCATACGATCACCCTGGCATCGACGATCCAGGATGCCGATGCCTTCGGCGAACTGCCGCTGAGCCAGAACGAACATGGTGTCGTGCGGCTGCGCGATGTGGCGCGGGTCGAACTTGCCGCCGCCGAGATCGAGGCTCAGGTGGTCTTCAACGGCGAGCCGGGAACGTTCATCGGCATCATGCAGGCGCCGGGAGCGAACCCGCTGGATGTTTCGACCGCGGTGCGCGACGAGTTGCCGGCGCTGAACGGCGCACTGCCCGAGGGGATGACCATCGAACTCGTCTACGATTCGACCGATACGATTTCGGCCTCGATCGAAGAGGTGTTCAAGACCATCGCCGAGGCGGTCGCCATCGTGGTGGTGGTGATCCTGCTGTTCCTGGGGTCCTTCCGGTCGGTGCTGATGCCTGTCGTCACCATCCCGCTGTCGCTGGTTGGCGTCTGCACGGTGATGTTCGCGCTTGGGTATTCCATCAACCTGCTGACGCTGCTCGCCATGGTGCTGGCCATCGGCCTTGTGGTGGACGACGCCATTGTCGTGGTCGAGAACATCCACCGCCATGTGGACGAGGGGCTGAGCCCGCCACGCGCCGCCATCGTCGCGATGCAGGAGATCACCGGGCCGGTCGTCGCGATGACGATCACCCTCGCCGCCGTTCTGGCGCCGCTGGCCTTTACCGGCGGGCTGACCGGATCGCTGTTCGCCGAATTCGCGCTGACGCTGGCGGGATCGGTGATCATCTCGGGCATCGTGGCCCTGGTCATCACGCCAACCATGTCGGCGCGCATCCTGTCGGACGGCAAGCCGGGGCGGTTCCAGCGCGTGGTCGACCGCACGCTCGACGGCGTGTCGAACTGGTATGAGCGGCGGGTGTCCTCGTCACTGGACTACCGGCCGGTGACGCTGCTGATGGTTGTCTCGCTGCTTGGCGCCACGGGGTTCATGCTGAGGAACACCTCGTCCGAGCTTGCCCCGGAAGAGGATGTCGGCGCGCTGTTCGCCTTTCTGAACGGGCCGCGTTACGCGACTCTGGACTATACCGCCGCCTTCGTGGCCGAAATCGAAAAGCGCACGAAGGACATTCCCGAACTTCGGGCGAATTTCTCGATTTCCGGTTTCGGCGGGGCGAACAACACGGGCATCTACCTCTGGGCGCTGAAGGACTGGGGCGAGCGCGACCGCAGCCAGCAGGCGATCCAACAGGAAATTCAGGGCACGCTCGACAATTCGCCGGGGGTGCAGGGCTATGCCTTCGCGCCGCCGACGCTGCCGGGAACCGGGGGCGGGCTGCCGGTGTCGATGGTGGTGCAGTCGATCTACAGCCCGGACCGGGTGTTCGAGGTGGCCGAGGAAATCCGGGCCAAGGCGATGCAGACCGGTCGGTTCATCATCGTGCAGAACAGCCTGTCCTTCGACGCGCCCCAGGCCCGGGTGACCATCGACCGCGACCGGGCCGCGAGCCTGGGCGTGCCGGTCAGCGACATCGGCGCGACCCTGGGCATCCTCGTCGGCGGCGGATCGGTCGCGCAGTTCGACCGCGATTCGAACAGCTACGACATCATCACCCAGGTGCCGCGCGACTGGCGCAACAACCCCGAACGGCTGGGCGAGTTCTTCGTGCGGTCCTCCTCGGGGGCGATGCTGCCGCTGTCCTCGGTGGTGAAGATCGAAACCGGCGCCTCGGCCGCCTCGATCGAGCAGTTCAACCAGTTGAACTCGGCGACGCTGACCGCCATGCCGATGATCGGCCTGTCCTCGGGCGTGGGCCTGGCAGAGCTGGAGCGGATCGCGGCGGAGGTGCTGCCCGAGGGGTTCTTCATCGACTATTCCGGCCAGTCCCGGCTGGAGAAAAGCGAGGGGAACACCATCGCGCTGGCCTTCGGGGCGGCGGTGATCGTGATCTACCTGGTGCTGGCCGCGCAGTTCGAAAGCTTTCGCGACCCGTTCATCGTGATGATGTCGGTGCCGCTGTCGATCTTTGGCGCGATGCTACCGCTGTATATGGGGGCCTCGACGCTGAACATCTATACGCAGGTGGGGCTGTTCACGCTGATCGGGCTGATCACCAAACACGGGATTCTGATGGTCGAATTCGCCAACCAGCAGCGCGAGCACGGGCATTCGAGGCGCGAATCCATCGTCATGGCGGCCAAGGTGCGGCTGCGCCCGATCCTGATGACCACGGCGGCCATGGCGCTGGCCGTGATCCCGCTGATCATCGCCGAGGGCGCGGGGGCGGCGGCGCGGCAGGCGATGGGTCTGGTGATCTTTGCCGGACTGATCGTCGGGACCTTCTTCACCCTCTTCGTGGTGCCGATGTTCTACACGCTGATCTCGCGCAGCGATGCTTCGTATCATTTGCACAAGCAGACGGTGGCGAAGCAGTTCGGGGATGTTCCGGCGCATTGAGCGCCGGCTTCGCGTTCGGTGTCGCGGCACCCGTGACGAAGCGATTGGCGCAATGAAAACGGCCGGATCCCGAAGGTCCGGCCGTTTGTTCACCGTTCTCTTTGATGCCCTGGCCTTCGGGCCTCAGCCCTCGCCGCGATAGATGAAGCCGTTGATCGGATAGACCGAGCCGAGCGTGTTCGGCAGGCTTTCCAGCCGCACCGCTGTCCAGTCGTTGTTCTTCGACACATCGACGACGGTCATCTTCAGCGAGATCTGGTTGCGCTTCCAGTTGGCGTGGTCGATCAGAATTTTCCGCTCCGACACGACCTTGGACACGACGGCGACATGGCCCATCGGCATGCCCTTGGTCGAGCGGAAGGCCATGACGGCGCCGACCTTGGGTT
>JAATGA010000500.1 GCA_015654855.1 Rhodobacterales bacterium | reverse complement strand
GGATGTCGTCGTAGTCGAGCGCATGAGCCGCGGTGCCGTTGACCAGCGCGGCCCAGGGTGCGGCGAGCGGTTCCGATTGCCCGACGATGGCCGCGCGCCCGCTGCCCCAGGCGCGCACGGCGGCGAAGCTGCGCAGGGTGACGTCTTCGCGGGCGCCGGCGATGATGCAGGCAACCGTATCGGCGAAGGCGTTCCGGGCAATCGCGCGCGCGGCCTCGGGCCAGTCGCGGGGCGCCTCCACGACGTATCGGGCAATGGCCTCTGTCGCGGTCTGACGTTCCATGGGGTTACTCCATAAGGTGTTGGTCTCCGGGTATTCTGCATTGCTTCGTCGCGCGCCCTGGGGCGTGATGTCCGGTGGCACCGAAGGCGGCGACCTCATGCGCGGACCCTACAAGTGCCCATCGCCGCATCGCCCGGCGAGGTCACACGCCCCGGAAATACCCTGCCGCGCCGGTCTGCGCGGCAGATCACGCCCCGCGCGTTCAGCCGCCGTCGGTATATGCCGCCACCGGCAGCGGTCGCACCGGCGCCTGACCGCGCAGCCGTCCTACCGCGCATGGTGGCATCCCTCCCCGGGCGGCGATCAGTTCGGCCCCGGCCAGGTGGCAAAATCGCCCCTGGCAGCGTCCCATCCCGACCCGGCCAAGCGATTTCACCCGGTTGGCCTCGGCACCGCCGTAATCGACCGTCGCCCGCAACGCGCCCACGGTCACACCCTCGCAGCGGCAGACAACGGTCTCCTCGGGCAGCGCCCGCACCATCGCCGCAGGCCAGGGAAAGGCGCGCGCGATGCCTTCGGCAAAGCGCGTCAGGCGGGCAAGCCGCGCCAGATCCGTGGTTGCATCTGGCGCTGGCAGACCGATATCGGCAAGGCAGGCGCCGGCGGCCAACCGGCCCGATACCTCGGCACCATCTGCGCCGAGCAGACGAAAGCCATCGCCAGCGAGATAAACCCCGGCAACCGCCCGGCCCATCTTGTCGGCGCGCGGCAGCCATTGTGCCCAGACCTCATTGTAATCGAAACCGCAGCCCGCCAGATCGGCAAGCTGGGTCTCTGCCCGCAGATGCCAGCCAAGCCCGACCATATCGCAGTCGGTCTGCTGTGCCCGCCCGGCCGCATCGCGCCAGCGGATCGCGACCGGACCGCGCGCATCCGCATCGATGCCGGAAAGCGTCACACCGGCATGATAGCGTCCACCGAGCTTGCGCCGCATCCACAGGCCGCGCAGGGCAAAGCGTGGACGTACCGCAAGCGCGCGCATACCACCAAGCTGCTGGCCAAGCGTCGCCGTATCGAGCACTGCGGCAATTTCCGCCCCGGCCTTTATCAGTTGTACCGCGACAAGCGTCAGCAGGGGCCCCGAGCCCGCCAGCACGATCTTCCGCCCTAGCGCCACGCCCTGCGCCTTCAATGCAATCTGCGTCGCGCCAAGGCTATAGACGCCAGGGTTCTGCCAGCCCGGCACCGGCACCAGCCGGTCGCTGGCCCCGGTGGCCAGGATCAGCCGGTCGAAGGGCACCTCCGCCGGCCCCTGCGGCCCAAGGACATGCAGCCGCTTGCCAAATAGCGCCAGAACCGAATGTTGCGGCAGATAGTCGATTTCGGCCTTCGCTGCCATCGCGTCGAACACCGCGTGCAGCGCCCGCGCCTTGGGCGCCTCGGAGCCGTAAAGCGCTTCCGCCGTCCGCTTGAATCCCACCGGCGGTCGACGGTAGATCTGCCCGCCCGCCCGCTGCCCTTCATCGATCACGACCGGCCGCAACCCCGCGCTCACCAGCATCTGCGCGGCCCGGATCCCGGCCGGGCCCGCGCCGACAATCACCACTCGTTCCGCGGACGGGGTGTTCATGGCCAGACCTCCGGCGCCTGCGTCAGCAGCCGCATCCCCTCGGCCAGCGGGGTCGAGCAGGCGCGGATCCGCGGTCCCTCTTCCTGCCAGACCCAGCAATCCTGACACGCCCCCATCAGGCAAAATCCCGCCCGCCGCTCTGGCCCGAATTCCGATTGCCGCAAAAACCCGGTCGTGCCGAGCATCGCCGTCAGAACGGTATCGCCCGCAAGCCCCTCCTGGACCGCGCCGTCGATGCGGAAGCCGATAACCTCTCGGTCCCGCTCCGCGAGGCGCACGATCCGGCAAAATGCCGTATCCCTGGCCGCACCCGTCCCGTTCATTCCGCCGCCTCCTGCCCCCGAAACTGGTGACGGGGCATCTCGGGGAAGCGGAGGCAGACTTCGTGATATGCCGCCTCGACGCCCTCCGGCCCGGAGCGACCGGGCATGCGTCGGAAAATCTCGGTCTTGGCAAAGAAACGCCAGTGGATCGGCAACGCCGTCAGGATTTCGGTCAGCAGGTCATAGGCTTCGAGGGTCCATTGTTTCTCGTAGCCTTCGCGCTCGGGGCCGTAGTCAAAATGGCCCGCAGGCCCGTTCGCGGCGCGGCGCGCGGCCCGCAGCAGGTCTGTCGCGGTCTCGTCCAGCGCGCCGTCGGTGATCACCACGCCGTAATCGCGCGCGGCCGCAGCCGCCGAGACATAGCCGCGATCGACATCTTGCCGTACCCGCCAGGCGTCGCGATCAAGCGGGTTGCCGCGCCCGCCGCCGCCGCCGGAACGTATCTCCAGCACATCACCGGGTTGCAGGACGGCCGTGTCAATATTGCCCAGCCGCCGCATGTTCGGCGTGCCTGGATTAACGACCATATCCGACGGCATGGCGGCCTTGCCGCCGAGCACGCCCCAGGGGCGGAAAAAGCTGCGATCGCGGTTTCGGGCGGTGATCCGGCTGTCGGGTGAAAAGACGCGAAACGCCATTTCCGTGGCAAGGCCGCCGCGCCAGAAACCAGCGCCGCCGCTGTCGCGGGCCAGACCGTACTTGACGAATTCGACCGTGGTTTCGGTTTCGGTCAGTTCGATGGGCGTGTTGCGCAGATACGCCGCGTCGGCCCCCGACCCGTTGGAGCCGTCGCGATGCGGCATGCCACCAGCCCCACCGACGACAGGGTTAACCGCAGCGATGATCGTGCGGCTGGTCCGCTCGTCGGTCGTCATGACGTTGACGATGCTGCTGCTGCCCGCCGGAGCCGCGGGCAGCAGATGGGGAACCGCCTGGCTGAAGCCGCCGAAGATCAACGAGCGCAGCCGCGCACAGGTCAGCGACCGCATCCCGACCGCCGCCGGCGGCACCGGATTCAGCACGGACCCTTTCGGCGCGATACAGGTGAATGGCCGCGTCAGGCCGGTGTTCATCAAGATTTTCGGGTTCAGCGTATAGAGAATGTAGTAAATCCCGACCAGCAGGACAGAGTGATGCTGATCCCCGCCGGTCGGCACATTCAGCGAAGACGCGAGCTGCGGATCCGAACCGGTGAAATCGAGGACCGCCGCATCGCCGCTGATCGTCAGCTTCAGCTTCAGACGGCAGGGATTGGCCTCGACCGAATCCTCGTCGGCGTAATCCACGAAATCCCAGGTCCCGTCGGGCATCGACCGCAAGACATCGCGCGCCTGGGCCTCGGCATGATCGAGCAGCGCCTCGACGCCTTCGAGAAACGCCTCTTTGCCGAATTTCTCGATCATCGCCAGCACCTTGCGCTCGCCGGTGGCCAGCGCCCCGACCAGCGCCTTGATGTCGCCGATGTTAAGATCGGGCTTGCGCACATTGGTGGTCATGATCTTCAGGATATTCTCGTCGAATACCCCTTCGTTGACGATTTTCATCGGCGGGAAGCGGATCCCTTCCTGATGGATCTCGGTCAGCGCCCGCGACAGCGAGGCGGGGACAGCCCCCCCCATATCGGTGTTGTGGATATGGCCGCCCGTCCAGGCGATGATCTCGCCCTCGAAGAACACCGGCTTCCAGAGCACGGTATCCGGCGTATGGGTGGCGACGTAGCACGAATAGGCGTCATTGGTGAAGGCGACGTCGCCGGGCTTATAGTCGTCCACCATGTTGATCGCGCGATCGAAGGTCAGGCCGGGATACCAGGTCGCCCCCAGATCCATCGGCACCGCGAAGCTCTCGCCCTTGCGGCTGATGAGCATCACCGTGAAATCCTCGGTCTCCTTGACGAAGGCGGAATGGGCGGTGCGTTGCAATGTGTGGCTCATGTTCTCGGCAGCCGCACGGGCATGGTTGGCGAAAACCTGCAAATTCATCCGGTTGAACACTGACATTACTCCGAAAAGCTCAGATGGAGGTTGAGATGCCGGTCGACCAGTGCCACAGCACCTGCCGGAATG
>JAATGA010000513.1 GCA_015654855.1 Rhodobacterales bacterium | reverse complement strand
GTCATCGCCTCGGGCAGCGCGGGCACGCAGGCGGGGCTGATCCTCGGCTGCGCCGTGGCCGGGATCTCCGCCCCCGTGACCGGGGTCTGCGTCGGGACAATCGGCGACAAGCAGCGCGCCAAGCTGGCACGGGTGCTGGACGAATTGCGGGCCTATGTTCCCGCCATGCCCTCGAATCTGGACATAATCCTCGACGAGACCCAGGTCGGCGAGGGCTATGGCCAGCCAAGCGCCGCGGGCATCGCCGCCCTGCAACTGGTCGCCCGGCAAGAGGCGATCCTTCTTGATCCGGTCTATACCTCCAAGGCCATGGCAGGGCTGCTGGCCGCGGTCGCGAAGGGGCAGTTCGCGCCGCAGGAGAAGGTTCTGTTCTGGCATACGGGCGGTGCGCAGGTGCTGCCTGCCTATGCCTCCAGCTTTACCGGAATGCACCTGCCGGGCCAGGGCTGAGCAGGGCGGAAAGGGGGCAAGGCATGGCATCCGCAACCGATCTTCAGCCCGCAACCGGCCCGTCGCAGGCGCATGTGGCGGTGATCGGCTTTGGCATCGCCGGGGCGATGGCGGCGCTGGCCCTGCACCGCGCGGGCGCAAGGGTGACGGTCTTCGAGCAGTTCCACGCCGGGCATGACCTTGGCGCCTCGGGCGGGCCATCGCGGATGTTCCGCATGCTCTATCACGAGGGCCAGCATTATGTGCCCCTCCTCCTGCGATCGCGCAGGCTGTGGTCCCATGTCGAGGCGCTGGCCGGGCAACCCCTGTTCCTTGGCGGCGGGGCGCTGACCATCGGGCAGCTCGACGACCCGTGGCTGCGCGAAATGCTGGTCTGCGCGCAGAATTATGACCTCCCGCATGAGATCCTGACCCGGGACGAGGCGCTGACCCGCTATCCCTTCCACCGCATCGCCCCGGGCGATGTGGCGCTGCTCGACCCCTGCGGCGGCATCGTGCTGGTGAAGGAAACGCTGCGCGCGATCCGCGACCACCTGCTGCACCAGGGTGTCCAGATGGTCGAGGGCGGGCCGGTCACCGACCTGTGCACGGGCGCCGAAAGCATCACCGTGATGCAGGGCGGCAAAGCGGAGGGCTTCGACCGCGTGCTGGTGGCGACCGGCCCCTGGCTGCGCCGCCTGCTGCCCACCCTGCCGCTGCGCATCGTCAAGGTGGCAAGCAGTTTCCATGCCGTAACGGCCGGCGCGGCCGACAGCTTCCGCCTGCCGCCGACGCAATGGGTTTCCGAAAGCCGCTCGGTCATGGCCTGCCAGCCGATGCCGGATGGCGCCTCGGTCAAGTTCTTCCTGCGCGGCGGCTTCTGCCCGGTGGAAGAAAACGCTGCCGAGCACTGTACCGTCCCTTTCGCATCCGGCAAGCGCGGCGACCACAGCGGCGCAGGCCCCGTCCCCGACAGCATCCCCCGGGATGCGGAGGCCGCCCTGCCGCAGGTTCTGACTGGCGTGGAGCCGCGCGCGCAATCGGCATTTGCCTATTATGACGGCATGACACCGGATACGATCCCCCTGATCGGCCCGGTTTCATCTGAACCCGGCCTGCATGTGCTTGCAGGCTATTCGCTGCACGGCTTCAAACTCGCCCCCGCACTGGGAGAGATCGCGGCAGCCGGTGTGATGGGAACGGGCGGCGATAGCCTGTCGCAAAGGTTCTCGCCGGGCCGTTTCATGCCCTGACCCGGGCGCCGTGGCGGATTTGTCATGGGCATCCGGAGCGCGGGATCGCTATGGTCTGCCCCGCGCGCAGCGCCGCAAAGACTTGCCGGAGTGACTGAAATGCCCCCTGCCTCCCGCCTGTTGCATCGCCACCTTGCCGCAAACCTGCGGCAGGCACGCGTCGATTGCATCTTCGGCCTCGTCGGCGACGCGAATCTCTTCATGGTCAAAAGCTTCATCGAGGATCAGGGCAGCCGCTATGTCGCGCCGAAGCATGAGGCGAATGCCGTTCTTGCGGCCATTGGCCAAGCGCAGGCCCGGGGCAAGGTCTCGGTCGCCAGCATCACCCATGGACCCGGTCTGACCAATGCCGTCACCGCGCGGATCGAGGGGGTCCGCGCCGGGGTTCCTGTCGTCATCATGGCGGGCGACACCCCGCCGGGCGGGCCGCAGCATCAGCAGAACATCGACCAGCGCGAGATCGTCGCGGCGACCGGCGCGGGCTTTGTCGAGCTGCGCCGTCCGGAAACGGCGGTCGAGGATCTGGAGCGCGCCTTCCGCCTTGCCCTCCACCAGCGGCGGCCCATCGTCTTCAATATGCGGGCCGCGCCCCGTGTGCGTGTCGACGGGGCCGAGCATCTCCTGGCCGGCGACAACGCCCGCCGCGACAGCGACGGCTATTCCTTTTACGAAGGCCTGGCCGATGACGTGATTAACTCGTCAGGCTACCGGATCGGCCCGCAAGAGGTGGAGAACGCGCTGGTCGAGCGTCCCGCCGTAGGCGAAGCCGCGGTGATCGCCAGCCCCGACGCGCAGCGCGGCGAGATCGTGAAGGCCTTCATCGTGCTGCATGACGACCGGGCCGCGAGCGAGACGCTTGGCCAAGAGTTGCAGGATTTCGTCAAGCGATTGGCCGCGCCCTGCAAATACCCGTGCCGGATCGAATTCGTCGCCGATCTGCCCCAATCGGCCATCGGCAAGATCCAGCGCCGGGTGCTGCGCAACCATGAATTCGACCGCAATGCCACTGTCTGACCCCGCGCAAGACCCGCATCGAGAGGAGAGTCGACCCTCATGACCCGCTATCTCCAGCACAGCAGCCATTGGGGCTCGTTTACCGCGGCCCAGGTGGATGGTCGGCTTGTGATCCAGCCGAACCCCGAGGATCCCGATCCCTCGCCCCTGCTCGGCAATATCCCGGCCTCCCTCGACCATCCCGCCCGTCTGCGCAGGCCACTGGTGCGGCGTGGCTGGCTGGAGGACGGCCCCGGCCCCGATTCCCGGCGGGGCCATGACGATTATGTCGAGATGGATTGGCCCGAGGTGATCGACCTTGTCGCGGCCGAATTGCGCCGCCTTGGCGCGCGGCCAGGGGCCGATCCCGCCTGCGCGGGTCGGCATGTCTTTGGCGGATCCTACGGCTGGTCCTCGGCTGGCCGCTTCCATCACGCCCAGAGCCAGGTCCACCGCTTCCTCAACACGGTCTTCGGCGGCTATGTCCGCTCGGTCGAAAGCTACAGTACGGCGGCGGGGACGGTAATCCTGTCCTATGTGCTGGGCGACACCAATGTGCTGACGCGCGACCACCCCTATTGGGAAGAGGTCGCGACGCAGACCGAGCTTCTGCTGACCTTCGGCGGCCTGCCCCTGCGCAATACGCAGGTAAGCGGCGGCGGCAACAGCCTGCATATCGCTCGGCAGGGCCTGCAGCGCGCCGCACAGCGCGGCTGCCGCTTTGTCTCGGTCTCGCCCCTGCGCGACGATTTCGTGGCCGGGCTCGGTGCGGAATGGATCGCGCCGCGACCTGGCACCGATGTGGCGCTGATGCTGGCGCTGGCCTGGCATGTCGCCACCTCGGGCCGGATCGACCGCGACCATCTGGCGCGCTACACGTCGGGCTACGAGTTGTTCGAACCCTATCTTCTGGGCGCAAGCGACGGCCAGCCCAAGGATTTCGCCTGGGCGGCAGAGATCACGCGGCTGAGCGTGCCGGTGATCGCGGAGCTGGCCGAGGCGATCTGCGCGAAGAAGACGCTGATCAACATCAACTACGCCCTGCAACGCCAGACCAATGGCGAGCAGCCGGTCTGGATGGCGCTAACCCTTGCCGCGATGCTGGGCCAGACCGGCGAGCCGGGGGCGGGCTTCGCCTATGGGCTCGGTTCGATCGGCAACAACGGCAAATCGGCGCTCGGCGTGCCGCTGCCGACCTTTCCACAGGGCAGGAACGGTATTTCCGATTTCATCCCGGTCTCGCGCGTCGCCGACCTTCTGCTGCGCCCGGGGGAAACCTACACCTACAAGGGCCAGACGCGGACCTATGCCGATATCCGCCTCGTCTACTGGGCGGGCGGCAACCCCTTCCACCACCATCAGGACCTGCGCCGCCTGCGCGAGGCCTTCGCGCGGCCCGACACGGTGATCGTACATGAAACCGCGACCACGGCGACGACGCGCCATGCCGATATCGTGCTGCCCGCCACCACCACGGCGGAGCGCGAAGACATTGGCGCGGGCGCGAACGATCCCTTCCTCTATGCTATGGAGCGGCTTGCCGCATCGGTGGGCGAGGCGCGCGACGATTACGATATCTTCGCCGAGATCGCAGACCGGCTCGGCTGCCGCGATGAGTTCACCGAAGGGCTCGACGCAAGGGGATGGCTCGCCCGGATGTATGAGCCGACCCGCAAGGCCCTGGCCGACAAGGGTCGTGCAGCCCCGGATTTCGACGGGTTCTGGCAGCGGCGCAAGCTGGATCTTCCCGCAAGAACCACGCTCGGCCGGATCGCAAGCTTCCATGCCGATCCAGCCGCAGCCCCACTGCCGACCGAAAGCGGCCGGATCGTGATCGGCAGCGAGACGATTGCAAGGCATGGCGGAGAGAGCTTCCCTCCGCATCCGGCCTGGCGCGGCGCGGGGGAGTGGCTGGGCGATGCCCGGGCCGCCGAATTCCCGCTGCAACTGATCGCAAACCAGCCTGCGACACGGCTGCACAGCCAGCTGGATTACGGCGACTACAGCCAGGACTCAAAGATAAACGGGCATGAACCGATCCGCCTCAACCCTGCCGATGCGGTGCGGCGCGCGATTGCCGAGGGCGATATCGTCCGGGTCTTCAACGCCCGCGGGGCAGTGCTGGCCGGGGCGCGACTGTCGGAAGATGTCGCGCCGGGGATCGTGCAGCTGTCGACCGGCGCATGGTACTCTCCTGATTCCGAAGGCAATTGCCTGCATGGCAATCCCAATGTATTGACCCCGGACATCGGCGCCTCACCCCTGTCCCAAGGATGCGTCGGGCAGCTGGCCCTTGTCGAGATCGAGCCGCACAAGATCTGAACACCAAGTAGCGTTTAGTACGCCTCTTCCGGTTCACGTCAAGGAGCAAACCTCGGGTCGAATTAGTCCGCTACCCTGCGCAGGGCCTGAACCGCACCGTGTTTTCAGTGCTTTGAGGCCAAGATCACTGCCCCGATAGGGCGGATATTCGTTTCGCTCGAACAGGTCTGCGAGATACTCTCGCAACCTACGCGCTTCTTCGGGGGTGAGCAGCGGGACGTGCCTCAGGTCGCAATAGTCTGAAATCCTGCGCAGGGTTTCGGATTAACATATTTATTTCATTATGATTTTTACGATAGTCGTCGGATGGCGAGACTATCGGAAGAGATCAGAGTGCAAAAGCGCCTTCGGGCCTGCCTAGCCGATCATGGCAAAGCATACCTGATTTGAACCTACGTATTCAGCCGCGTAGCCTATCGTAGCAGATCGTAGTTTGGACGAGTCTAGCGTAGTTTAGAGTGGTTGCGGGGGCGCACTTTCAGAAATTCTTGCCTTTGCATCAAGCCGACTGGCACGATCCAAAATCCCTTGCAGCATAAGGCGATTTCGCATTGGACCCAAGCTCGGCGCAAGACCGCCCAACGACACAAAGGGGCGGAGAGCGGCCTGACAGTGGTGCGGCATTGCTGCTGCAGCGAGCCCGGGAAAGCGGTCGTTCATTCACGGTGCAGCGATTACCCCTCCCCGCGACCGGTGACGAGCGGAAAGCAGCCGGATGGCAATGCGGCCTGGCAGTTGCGGCACCCACCGTTTGGGCGGATTGCAGCTAGAGGACATCTTGATCGACCATATGGCCGGAAAGCCGCATCCCAATCGGCCTGTCAAGACTATCAATGAAAAGCTTGCACTTAAATGAACTATACAATTCATACGAAAAGAAATCCGAGATGAAAATTTGATACCGACTTGAACTTTATCCGGCGCGATCTAGCTAGCTCTTATGGTGGCTATGGCGCAGCCATCATCTACGGAGACAGATCATCAAGAAAAGAAAGCTGCAGCGATTCTCCATCATTTTTGGCAGACATCGAAGAGGGCAGTTTAACAAGCTTTAACTTCATGCTTCCATTCATCAGAGATGCTTGAATCGTCACATCCAGTCCAGAATGCCTCAGCACTACAGGCCCGCCCGATATAGCTCGCAATGCACTTGCTAGTGGCAAAATTATTTCATCCCCTTCATAAGTCGGTCTATAAATATCTTGCAACTTAACTGAAGGAAGCTCCCTTTCACCTTTGATTGGCTTTGAATTCAGCGAAGTCTCCAAAAGAACACGGCCGAGAGAAAACCCCCCCAATTTGTCCCTTTTATTATCGGCTTGAGTTATGATATCGTCCATTTTGATGTGCTCAAGATCAGCCAATCCCCGTATGATTTCAAACATGTCGGAAAGTTCAGCTATCTTATTGGCAGCCCCTTTTGCTCGAAGAAATTCCTCTACTTCCTCAAACATCTTACCACAAAGAGCGCCAGACAG
>JAATGA010000252.1 GCA_015654855.1 Rhodobacterales bacterium | reverse complement strand
ATCTGGCTCATCATCTACGCGTCCATGCCGTCATACTTTGAGCGCCATTTGTAGAAGCTCGCCGTGCTGATCCCATGCTCCCGGCAAAGTTCAGGCACGGCCACTCCGCTCTCGGCCTGACGAAGCACAGCCATGATCTGCGGTTCCGTGAAACGGCTCTTTCTCATTTGAATCTCATCAGCTCACGCTACGAGAAAATTCTACTTACGCATCCCCTTAATCATTGAGAGGATTGCCGACCGGCTTTGTCCGCCTGACGGGAAAACAGTCCGGGGGACTGCTTTCCCGACAAACGGCGGCGCGGGTGCGCCTTCGGGCGCATAGGTGGACTGAACGCCAAGCTGCACGCCGTGGCCGACGCCAGAGGCCGGCCGTTGAAGTTCTTCATGACGGCGGCGACGATATGGGTGCTACCGCCCTTCTGGGAGATTGGCCGAAAGCGGAGTGGCGCTCGGCCGGCAGGAGCTATGACCCCAGCTTGTATCGAAAATCTTTTAAATACAAGTGGATAATGGGCTGGGTACCCGGGTGAAAAACCGAAAGAAGACAATCCGCCACAAGCCCCGCAACCACATCGAGATCATGTCCGGTCACCCAAAGACTGACGCAGGATCGCGACCCGATATGACCGCTGTCCCTGCGCATTCTTCTCAGCCATCGCACTGGCCGCAATCGTCATATTCTGGCTCTGAAACCCAATGAGGCCTGACCCTATTGCGTCCGCCTCAGAACGTCGGGAATATCTGTGAGCGTTTGACCCGGCCGTAAGCGAAGCTTGTCTTGATCGCGGCGATTGATTTCATCGAATGCAGATTGGTGCGCACGAAGCTCTCGTAGTCCTGAAGACTGGCGATAATGATTTTCATCATATAGTCAAAATCACCCGTCAGGACATAGCACTCCATGACGTTTTCAAGCGACATCACCTTCTGTTCGAAGGCTTTCACCACGCTCTCGGAATGTTGCTGCAGCCTGATTTCCACAAAGACGGTGATCGGCAGGCCATAGGCCGCCTCGTCCACGACTGCGGTGTAACCCTTTATGATACCAGCCTTTTCCAGTAAACGTACCCGGCGCAAACAGGGAGACGGCGACAGGTTCACCCGTTGTGCAAGCTCGTTGTTGGTGAGTCGCCCTTCGCGTTGCAGGACGGTGACGATGCGCTTGTCTTTTTCATCCATATCGCTTGGCAATGTTCGCCCCAATAAAAAGATATATTAGCAGAAAATGCCAATAATATCGATTCAGCAAGGCAATTTTGAACACATATCCATGATTCACGCCCCTATCATGCTGGTAATAAAAAAGACATGATCACGACAGGGATCGACATATTGCCATGCATGTCATGCACGGAAACGGGGCGGAACGCCCCGGTGGGAAAGCTGTGTCCGGCGCAGGCCTGATGCTGGTGACCGCGATGATCTGGGCCGGTTTCGTACTGACGATCCGGTTCATCTCAACAAGCCCGGTGCCGGTGACGGATGTGGCGCTGCTGCGCTTCGGTCTGCCGCTGGTGCTGCTTGCGCCGTGGATGCCGCGCCTGCTGCGCGAGTTGCGCCATATCGCATTGCGCGATGGCGCCATGATCGCGGCGGGCGCCGGCCTGCCGTTCTTCCTGATGGCGACCGAGGGGGGACGTCTCACCTCGGCGGCTAGTGTCGCAGCCTTGGTGCCGGGAACCGCGCCTCTGGCCGTCGCGGCGCTGCGGCTGGTGTCGGGCGACAGGCAGGGGGGCCGTAACCTGCCGGCGCTCGCGCTGATCCTCGCCGGGATCCTTGTTATGACGGTTTCGGCGCGGCTTTCCCCCGCCGGTGTGGCGCTGCTACTCGGGGCCAGCCTGCTCTGGGGGCTTTATACGATCGGGTTGCAACGCTCGGCGCTGTCGCCGGTTTCGGCGACGCTGGTGATCTGCCTGCCCTCGATGCTGGTCTTGCTCATGCTGATTGCCACCGGGGCCGTGCAGGTGCGGATCGCGGCGCTGAACTGGGCCGATCTCATGCCCTTCGTGCTGATCCAGGGGTTCGGCGTCGGGGTGCTGGCGAGCCTGACCTATACCGGCGCGGTCCGGCGGATCGGCGCGGCCGCCAGCACCGCCATCGGGGCGCTCGCCCCCGTCATCGCGACGCTGCTCTCGCCGCTGCTCCTTGGCGAGACGCTGACCCCGCGCATCGTGCTGGCCATCGCGCTGATCAGTGCGGGTGTCGCGCTCTCAACCGGGCTCCTGCGGATGCGAATCTGCGCCTCCGGACCCGTCCCTCACGTCATGCAGAAGAACGAGAAATGACCATGCTGATCACAGCCTCCGTCCCGCGCGACCCGTTATGGTCGACCCGGGCGCTGTTCCAGAGCGATGCGAACCCGGACAAGATCGATCTGATCGTCGGTGTCTACAAGGACGAGGCCGGTGACACCCCGGTCATGCGGGCCGTGCATCTGGCCGAGCTGGAACTGGCCGCCGAGGCGAAGTCCAAGGCCTATGGCAACCTTGACGGCAATGCCGCCTTCAATCGCGCCGCGGCGGAGCTGGCGCTCGGGGCCGGGGCATCGGCGCTCGGGCGCAGCTATACGATGCAGACGGTGGGGTGCACCGGGGCGCTGCGCGTGCTGATGGATTTCGTGGCCACCGCGAACCCGCATTCGGCGGTCTGGGCGTCGGTGCCGGGCTATGTGAACCATGCGCCGGTGGTGTCTGCGGCGGGGCTGCCGTTGCGCGAATTCGACTGGGCACAGGCCGGGGGACGTCTCGACATCGATGCGGTTCTGCGCAGGCTGAAGGATGCCGCGCCGGGCGACATTCTCCTGTTGCAGGCCTGCTGCCACAACCCGACGGGTATCGACCCCTCGCCCGACGACTGGCGCGCGCTTGCGGATTTCGTCGCACGGCAGGGCTTGGTCCCGCTCATCGACATTTCCTATCAAGGGCTCGGACAATCGTTTGACGAAGATGCCGCCGGACTGCGCCTGATGGCGGAAACCCTGGATTGCGTCCTTATCGGGCAGAGTTTTTCAAAGAACATGGGT
Source organism: Rhodobacterales bacterium (assembly GCA_015654855.1). Taxonomy (GTDB): domain Bacteria; phylum Pseudomonadota; class Alphaproteobacteria; order Rhodobacterales; family Rhodobacteraceae; genus JAATGA01. The sequence goes on along the minus strand of JAATGA010000252.1, from coordinate 3,649 downwards.
CTCTACAACGAGAGGGTCGGGACGGCGACTGTCATTCACGCCGCTGGTGAGGATCGCGATCGCATCGCGGGCCTGCTGGAGTTGCTGACCCGGCGGGCCTATTCAATGCCACCCGAACATGGTGCCGCCGTCGTCGCCCGGATCATGCATGATCCGGACCTGCATCGCCTCTGGCGCGCGGAGATCACGGCCATGCAGGCCCGGATCCGCCACCTGCGCGAGACGTTGGCCGCGCGGCTCATGGCACAGGGGGCGCCGCACGCGTTCGCCCCTATCGGCTGGCAGAACGGCATGTTCTCGCGCCTGCCGATGTCGGCTGCGGCACTGGCGCGGCTGCGCCATGACCATTCCGTCTACATCACCGATGACGGACGGATGAATATCGCAGGTTTGCAACTGGGTCAGATCGACCGGCTGAGTGAGGCGATTATCCGCTCGCTTGCCGCCGGGGCCCCTGTGGCATGATCCGCCCCGGGAAAGATTTCATCCGTTATCGGGCCGGAAAGAGGAGCGCCGTTCTTCATTACACACCATGCATGCAAGCTGCCCTGACGGGGGCTGGACATTCGACACCACTCATCGCAACCGATGGCAAACTATCGGGCTTCAACAGGAGGTAATACTTGTGAAATCCACCGTGCTGGAAGGGCCGGAAACGCCGCAGGCGGCCCTGCGCACCCACGCCGGGCAGGTCTCCGCAGTGATCGGGGCGCTTGCCGTCGAAGCCGAAACGACGCTCGACTACAGCCAAAGCCGCGCGGCCCTTGAACAGAGCGACCTGCTGAAACTACGGGTGCCGGAGGCGTTCGGAGGGTTCGGGGGCAGTCAGGCCGAAGTGCTTGAAATGGTTCGGATCATCGGCCGCGCCGATGGCGGTATCGCGCAGCTCCTGCAACCGCATTACAGCTTCACCGACAGCATCCCCTACCTGCCCGACCCCGAGGCCCGCAAGGTCGTCTATGCCGATCTGGTGGCCGGCAAGCGCATCGCCAACGCGGCGAGCGAACGCGGCGGCAAGCATTCCGCCGACTTCAACACCGTGCTCGAACGGGTGGGCGACAGCTACCGGATCCGGGGCCGGAAATACTACGCGACCGGCTCGCTCGGCGCGGGATGGGTCACGGTGATCGGGCTTGCCGACGGGATCCCCGCCACCGCCTATGTCCGCGCCGACGCGCCCGGCATGACCATCGTCGACGACTGGAACGGCATGGGCCAGGCAGGCAGTTGCAGCGGCACCATCGATCTTGAGGATGTCATGGTCGACGCGGGGTTCGTGCTGCCGGTCTGGGACGAGTCGCACCGCCCCGTCGCCTGGCACGAATCCACCCGCTTCATCCACGCCGCGATCGACGTGGGCATCGCCGAGGGGGCGCTGCACTGGGGCGCCGATCTCGCCGCCAACAGCACGCGCGTGCCGTTCGAGCTGCACTACCCCTCGCTCTACGAGGACCCGACGCTGCAATATCAGCTCGGGCGGCTGTCGGCGCAGATCCGGGCCGCGGCGGCCCTGCTCGAACAGTCGGGCCACCTGCTCGACGCGGTGCAGTCCAGCGCCGATACCGCCCGTCTGGGCGAATTGCGCGCCGCGCTTTACGCGACCAAGGCGCTGGCTGCCGATGTCGCGCTCGAGGCGAGCAGCAATGCCTTCTCCTGGATCGGGGCGCGGGTCGCGGACCGCAAGCTGCACTCCGACCGCTTCTGGCGCAATGCCCGCACCCATACGCTGCACGATCCGGTGCGCCTGCGCTACGAGGAGCTTGGCCATGCCGAGCTGACGCTGCGCCGCACCGATCCCGCCACCTCCCCCCGCCGCTGATCATTTCCGGGAATCACGATGACCAAAACCCGCCCTCTCCTCCTCAACGCCTTTGAAATGGCCGGTGTCGGCTACTATGCGCAGGGCTGCTGGAGCCACCCCGAGTCGATGCGCATCCGCTACAAGGATCTGAGCTACTGGACCGAACGCGCCAGCATGCTCGATGCCGCAGGCTTCCATTCGCTGTTCTTCGCCGATGTGCTCGGCGTCTACGACGTCTATCGCAACTCGCCCGATCCGGCGATCGCGGGGGCGGTCGATTTCCCGCTCAACGATCCGGTGATCGTGATCGCGGCGATGCTCGGCGCCTCGCAGAACCTGTCCTTCGCGGTGACCGCCTCGACGACCTATGAACAGCCCTTCCCGTTCGCGCGCCGTTTCGCCACGCTCGACCATCTGTCGAAGGGGCGCATCGCGTGGAACGTGGTGACCTCCTACCTGCCGAATGCGGCGCGCAACTACGGGCTGAAGGATCAGATGCCCCATGCCGAGCGGTATGAGCGCGCCGAGGAATTCCTAGAGGTGGTCTACAAGCTGCTCGAAGGATCGTGGGAGGACGACGCCGTTCTCTATGACAAGGTCGCCAAGGTCTATGCCGATCCGGCCAAGGTTCACCGCATCGATCACGCGGGCAAGTATTTCTCGGTTCAGGGCCCCTCGATCACCGAGCCGAGCATTCAGCGCACCCCGGTCATCTTTCAGGCCGGGGCCTCGGCACGGGGGATCGAGTTCGCCGCGCGGCACGCCGAGGTGGTCTTCGTCAACGGCATGAACCCCGAGGGGTTGCGCGCCAATGTCGACCGGCTGCGCGATGCCGCCGAAAAGATCGGCCGCGGCCGCTATGACATCAAGGTCGTCACCGACCTATCGGCGGTGATCGGCGCGAGCCAGGCCGAGGCCGAGCAGAAGGCCGATGCCGTCCGCGCCGCCCAGTCGCCCGAGGCTCAATACGCGGCCTTTGGCGGTGCATCGGGCTACGATCTGTCGAAATACCACGATGACGACACGCTGACTTCGGAGCCCGCGAAGAACTTCTCGCGCTCCGAAGGGGCCCGCTTCACCTCGGAGAAGAAGCGCCCCGACAGCGTCGGCGAGATCAAGAAGCGGCTGATCAACCTCAGCCCCTACGCGAGCACCATGGTCGGCACCCCCGCCCATATCGCCGACGAGATGGAGCGCATCGCCGCGATCACCGATATCGACGGCTTCACCCTGCACGAATTCGTCACCCCGCACGATTTCGAGACCTTCGTCGCCGAGGTGATGCCGATTCTCGAACAGCGCGGCCTGTTCGAACCGGCCCGCAAGCCGATGTCGTTCCGCCAGCGCCTGTTCGACAAGGGCGACCGCCTGCCCGAAACCCATCCGGCCGCCGCCTTTCGCCGCCACGGCTGACCCCCATCCGGCGGGGCCCGCCACCGCGCGCGCCGCACCCAAAGCAAGAGGAATTGCCCATGCGCAAGAACATCACCCGCAAGGCCGAATATCTGGACAAGCGGATCGACGCGAACCAGGTTTACGTCGCCCCCGAGGACCGCGTGACCCATTATCCCTACAACCGGGTGGGGGACACCGGGCTCATGGTGTCGCCGCTCGGGCTCGGGTTCTGGTACAACTTCGGGGATGACAAGCCCTTCCAGACCCAGCGCGACATCATCCGCTACGCCTTCGATCACGGCATCAACCACTTCGACCTGGCCAACAACTACGGTCCGCCCTACGGCAGCGCCGAGCTCAATTTCGGGCGCCTGCTGCGGCAGGACTTCGCTTCCCACCGGGACGAGCTGGTCATCTCCACCAAGGCCGGCTGGGACATGTGGCCGGGCCCGT
>JAATGA010000540.1 GCA_015654855.1 Rhodobacterales bacterium | reverse complement strand
GACCTGGCCGTGATGGCCTATGTACTGCAATTCGCACCGCAGTCCTTCGTCAACATTCCCCGGCATGGCACGATCCAGTACCATCCTTCCCTCCTGCCCAAATACCGTGGGCCCAGTTCCATCAACTGGCCCCTGATCAATGGCGAAAGGCAGACGGGTCTGACGATCTTCCGTCCCACGGATGGTCTGGACGAAGGTCCGGTGATCCTGCAGAAATTCGTCGATATCCGTCCCGACGACACGCTGGGGACCGTGTATTTCGATCATCTCTTCCCGCTCGGGGTCGAAGCCATGCTGGAGGCCGCCGATCTCGTTGTCGCCGGCAAGCACCGCGAGATTCCCCAGGACGAGGCTCATGCCTCCTATGAAGGCTGGTGCAAGGATGCCGAAGCCCGGATCAACTGGCATGCCCATCTCGACACGATCTACAACCTGATCCGCGGCTGCAATCCTGCGCCCGGCGCCTGGACGCTGATCGATGGACGCAAGCTGCGTATCTTCGACGCAAGGAAGCATCCGGCGCGGCGCTTCGCCGATGTCGTGGGCAAGCCCGGGACGATCTCCTCGGCAGGAGATCAAAGCATTTTCGTCACTGTCCAGGGCGGCCAGTTGGAAATCATCAAGGTCCGCCCCGACGGCGGCGATAAATCATCGGCGGCGGCATTCCTCGCCGCGTCCAGCTTCGAGACTGGCTCCTCGCTCGCCGCGGAGCGTCCGCTCGAGGCGGTCACCGCATCGTAAACTCACGAATGCCCTGAAGGCCGACTCCCGGGGAAACGTTCTGCCCCGCGAGCCGGTCTTCCAGGGAGATGCCTCCCCGGACTCGTCTTCGGCAAGGCCTAGATCCAGTGATCGCAGCGGCGCTATGCCAGGTCGGTTTCGGTGAAACCACTCCCTTATGGAGCAGGCGACGGCAAAGGCAAAGCAGTCGCTGAAATTCGGGTCTGTCTTTTGCCCGACCGCCTGGCCGTGGCGTTTGGCAGCAGTGAGATACCTTTCCACCAAACACCCACCCGAATTCGATCTGCGGCGATGCGATCGAATAGGCGGCGGCGCCTCCGTCATGGCTGCGGATAGCCGATTCTCAATTGCTGAGGAGCAGGCAGACCGGGCTTGTCTTCAGCATCTCGTGGGTTACGCTGCCAAATGTCCAGTCATGCAGCCGCATGTGTGTCTGGCCGCCCATGACGATCAGGCCAGCCTGCTTTTCGCGCACCACCGTGAGCAGATGATCGGTCAGGCTCTGGCCGTCCTGCGTGCGGACCACCGCTTCGGCCTGGATGCCGTGACGGCGGAGAAAGACGGCAACGTCATCCGCCTGGGACTGGGCCGTTTCGCGGTGCTCGATCGAGGCGATGTCGACAATGCTGACTTGCCGGGACTTCTGCAGCAGCGGCAAGGCATCGAGAACAGCCCTGCGCGCTTCCCGGCTGTCCTTCCAGGCAATGACCGCATTCGTACCCAGGGGACCAACCTCGACCGTCGGCGGAACCACCAGGATCGGCCGTCCCGCCTGTGCAAGAATTTCGACCGGTCCCGCCAGATGCTGGGGAGAAATGTCCCGCATCACCTGCCCTACGACGATGAGATCGGCAGCCCGCGCCTGATGAGCCAGGAAGCGGGCGGGACTGTCCAGCGAGCAGCGCCACTCGAGGCGGCATTTGCGTTGTGCGGCGGCCTTCCGGAACACCCGTTCCGCATATTTGAGATCCGCCTCGGCGCTTTCCTGCGGGGAAACGACACCCTCGCTTGCCGCCGAGCCAAAGCGGGTAGGCGCGATGACCAGGGCGGTCGGAACGCTAGCGGACAAGCCTATGACCGTCGCGCCGTGGACACTGGCGATATCACAGGCAAGCCCGACACGAGGAGCCGCGTGGCTGCCGGTATCCACATACACCATGATGGCTGCATAGGTCATCTCGTCTCCCCCCGGAAATCGGTTTGACGTGGGCACGGACGGCTATCGCTGCCAAGCCTGCGATCAAACAACGCCAGTTTTCCAGAGACCGCCCGGCGCAACAACCTCTGCTTGAGGCTATTTGCCCTTTTGCTGGGGAGCAACGATAAAAAGAGCCGCGTCAACCAGATCCTGCCTGCCTTTCCCGGCATCGAGGCGGTGCCAGGACATCTCGCCGAGGTCGT
>JAATGA010000156.1 GCA_015654855.1 Rhodobacterales bacterium | reverse complement strand
GTCCGGTGGCGGCGAGGCTGTCGTGGCGGAGGGGCGGGTATTCCGGCTTGACCATCTGCGGTGTATACCCCCTGGGTAACCGCATCGGAGCATATGATGGCTGTTCGCGGGGGTATATACCCCCAAGGGGGTAAGATGGAGCCTTTGGCCAATGCGGCGGAGGTGGCGCTGGCCGGGGTGGTGCGGCGCATCGGGAAGCCGGGGTTCGAGGCGGCGCTCGATGCCTTTCTGACGCGGGCCATCGGGATCGACAATCTGGTGGTGCTGGCCTTTTCGGATGCCGCGCGGCCGCGGGTGTTATACCGTCGGCACGCGGGCCAGGATGTCTTTGGTGCGCTGGAGGCGGTATATCTGACGGGGGCCTGGCTTCTCGATCCGGTTTACGGACTGCATCTGGCGCGGGTGCCGGCGGGGGCGTTCCGGCTGCGCGACGTGGCGCCCGACGCCTTTTCGCGCAGCCGGTATTTCCGGGAATATTACGGTCAGACCGGGCTTTCCGACGAGATGGCCTTCTTCACCTGGCCGCAGCCGGCGCTGTCGGTGACGATCAGCCTCGGGCGCGAGGCGCGCGCGCCGACCTTCGACGCGCGGGCGGTCGCGGCCTGCCGGCGGCTGGCCCCCGTCGTCGCGGCCCTGGCCGAGGAGCATTGGGCCGACCTCGCCCCGCCCGGGCCGGCGCCCGCCGCGAACCTCGCCCCGGCCCTGGCCGAGGCGGCGGGTCCGGGTCTGCGGCTGACCCCGCGCCAGGCGGAGGTGGCGCTGCTGATCCTGCGCGGGCATTCGACGCCCTCGATCGGGCTGCGGCTTGGCGTCTCGCCGCAAACGGTGAAGGTCTTTCGCAAGCAGCTTTACGCCCGCTGCGGAATTTCCTCGCAAGCCGGGCTTTTCGCGCTGATGCTGCCGCTGTTGCGGGGGCTGGAGCGGGGGGCGGGCCGATAAGGTCTTGCCTGATCGGCGCTGCGGGATTTCCTGCATCGCCGATGCCGCGCCAACCCTATCTTTCGCGCCGTCCGAACAGGAGTTTCCCCGATGACCGCCCTTACCCCGGAAGACTGGCGCCTGCGCGCCGCGGCTTTGCACCTGCGGTCGGATCTGTGGATCGACGGGGAGTTCCGCCTGGCGGCTTCGGGGGCGCGGTTTGCGACCGTCAACCCGGCGAATGGCCAGGTCCTGGCCGAGGTGCCGCGGGGGGCCGCCGCCGATATCGACCTGGCCGTGACGGCGGCGCGGCGGGCCTTCGACGACGGGCGGTGGTCGCCGAAATCGCCCGGGGAACGTAAAGAGGTCCTGCTGCGTCTGGCAGGTCTGATCCGCGAGCATGTCGCGGAACTGGCGTGGCTCGACACGCTCGACATGGGCAAGCCGATTGCCGGCGACTCCGCCCATGGCCTTGCCGCCTCGGTCTGGACGCGGGATCTGAACCGGGCTTTGCGGCTGGGGCGGGATCTGCGGGCGGGGACGGTCTCGATCAGCACGGTCGATGCGTTGTCGGCGATGACGCCCTTCGGCGGGGTGAAGCAATCGGGGTTCGGGCGGGATCTGTCGATCAGTTTCGACAAATACGCCGCGCTGAAGACGGTCTGGATCAAGGTGACGCGATGACGACCGCCTTCTACCATGACGAGCGCTGCTTCTGGCACACCACCGGCGAGGCCGCGCTGTTTCTGCCCGTGGGCGGCTGGGTCCAGCCGATGTCGGGCGGGGGCCATGCCGAGAACCCGGAAACGAAACGGCGGTTGCTGAACCTGATCCGGGTGTCGGGGCTTGGGGGCGCGCTCGCCTGGCGCGGGGCGGAACCGGTGGCCCGAGCCGACCTCGACCGGGTGCATGACGCGGGCTATCTGAATGACTTCAAACGGCTTTCCGATGCCGGGGGTGGGATCCTCGGCCATGACGCGCCTTTCGGGCGGGGCAGTTACGAGGTCGCCTGCATCTCGGCGGGGCTGGTGAGGCAGGCGGTGGCGGATGTGCTGTCGGGGGCGGTTGCGAACGCCTATGTCCTGTCGCGCCCGCCGGGGCATCATTGCCTGCCCTCGGGCGCCATGGGGTTCTGCATGTTCAACAATATTGCCGTGGCGCTGGAGGCGGCGCGGGCGGCAGGTCCCTTGCGCGTGGCGATCCTCGACTGGGATGTGCACCATGGCAACGGCACCGAGGCGATCTATTACGGCCGCGACGACACGCTGACGATCTCCATTCATCAGGAGCGGTGCTTCCCGCTCGACACCGGCGCGGCGGAGGATCGGGGGTGCGGCGCGGGACAGGGGTTCAACCTGAACGTGCCGCTTTGGCCAGGTGGCGGGCACCAGGCTTATCTCGACGCGGTGGAGCTACTGGTCGCGCCGGCGATCCGCGCCTTTGCGCCGGACCTGATCGTGATCGCCTGCGGGCTGGACGC
>JAATGA010000482.1 GCA_015654855.1 Rhodobacterales bacterium | reverse complement strand
TATTGGGCGCAGGGCGTGCAGCAGGCGACCTATATCAGCGCCGTGGTCTATGGCACCTATCAGGTCTTCGCCGGCAATTTCACCGTCGGCACGATCATCGCGGTCGGCATCCTGACCGGACGGACGCTTGGGCCGCTGGCGCAACTGTCCTCGACCTTCGCGCGCTGGACCAATGTGAAATCGGCGCTCGACGGGCTGGACAGCATCGCCTGCGCGCCCCAGGCCGAAGAGGCGGGGCGCCAGTATCTGCGCCGCGACCGCCTGACCGGTGCATACGAGATCCGCAACCTCGATTTCCGCTACGATCCGCAATCGCCGCCGACCGTGGATATTCCCGGTGTGGCGATCCCGGCGGGGCAGCATGTGGCGGTCCTGGGATCGAACGGGTCGGGCAAGTCGACGCTGCTGCGCCTGTTGGCCGGGCTTTACGACCCGACCGCCGGACGGGTGCAGGTCGACGGGCTGGACCTGCATCAGATCCACCCGCGCGACCTGCGCCGGGCCGTGGGCTATCTGGGGCAGGAGGTGCGGTTGTTCTCGGGTAGCCTGCGCGACAACCTGAACATGAGCCAGTTGGAACGCGACGACGACCGGCTGCTGTCGGCGCTGGATTTCGCCGGCCTGGGGCCTTTCGTGCGCAACCATCCGCGCGGCCTCGACCTTGAAATCCGCGAGATGGGCGAGGGGCTTTCGGTCGGGCAGCGCCAGTCGATCGGCTGGGCGCGGCTCTGGCTGCAAAACCCCGGCATCGTCATCCTGGACGAGCCGACCGCCGCGCTCGACCAGACGCTGGAGATGACGCTGGTCAGCCGGCTGACGACCTGGCTCCAGGGCCGCACGGCGATCATCGCGACGCATCGCGTGCCGATCCTGCACCTGACCGAGCGGGTGCTGATCCTGCAAAACGGCCGGCTTGCGGTGGACGGGCCGCGCGACGCCGTGCTGGCGCATCTGACCAAGGCGCAGGCCGCGACGGCCGGGACGCAGCCGGCGGTCCTGACCGTGCAACCCGCGGGCGCGGGTTGCGCGCCGACGATCACCTCGATCTCTCCGGCCCCGATCTCTGCGGCGGCGGGTATTGCGGAGGCACGGGCATGACCACCTGGGACCATGGTTTCGAACGCCGGATGCGCGGTCCCAGCCTGACGATCTGGCTGGTCGGCCTGTCGGTCGCCTGCTTCATCGCCTGGGCCTCGGTCGCCTGGGTGGATGAGATCGTGCGCGGCACGGGCCAGGTCGTGCCCTCGTCGCGCCCGCAGATCGTGCAGAACCTCGAAGGCGGCATCCTCGCCGAACTCGACGTGGCCGAGGGCGATGTGGTCGAACAGGGCCAGACGCTGGCGCGGCTTTACGGCACGCAATACCAGGCCCAGTCCGACGAGTTGATGGACGAGATCGCCGCGCTGGAAATCCGCCGCCTGCGGCTGGAGGCCGAGATGGCCGGGCAGGAAAGCTTCGAGGTGCCGGCCGGATGGGGCGACCGCGTGCCGGACATCGTGGCCTCGGAAATGGCGTTGCTGACCGCGCGGATCGCGGAATATCGGGCTGCCGTCTCGGGCGCGACGGCGGTGCTGAAACAGGCCGCAACCGAACGCGAACTGCTCGAAAAGATGCTGAAACAGGACATCGCGCCGCTGATCGAGGTCACCCGCGCCCGCAAGATCGCCGAGGATGCCCAGGCCCAGCTCGACGCGATCGTGACCAAGGCCGGGCTCGACCGGGCGAAGGAATATTCCGATACCCAGGCCGAACTGGCGATGAACCGGCAAAAGCTGAAAATGTCCGAGGATCAGCTTGGCCGCACCACGCTCGTCGCGCCGATGCGCGGCGTGGTGAACAAGCTGTCGGTCACCACCATCGGCGGCGTCGTCAAGCCGGGGGAGGAGATCATGCAGATCATCCCGCTGAACGGCGAACTTTACATCGAGGCCAAGATCCAGCCCCGCGACATCGCGCAACTGCGCGAGGGCCAGGACGCGACGATCAAGCTGTCGGCCTACGACTATACGATCTATGGCACGCTGAAAGCGAAGATCAGCTTCATTTCGGCCGATACCTTCACCGAGGAACGCTCGCGCAACGCCGATGGCGATCCGCATTACAAGGTGACGCTCAGGGTCGACATGTCGCAACTGACCGACCGGCAAAGCCAGCTTGAAATCAAGCCGGGGATGCAGGCGACGGTCGAACTCGACACGGGGGCGAAGACCATCCTGACCTATCTGCTGAAGCCGCTTTACAAAAGCACCGAGGCATTCCGCGAACGCTGATCCAGGTGAAAGAGAGAGGGGGCCGTGTGCCCCCTCCCGGCCTGCGGCCAGTTCACCCCCGAGGATATTTTCGCAGGGTGAAATTAGGAGCAGAGGGCGGACAGCTTCTGTTGCAAGCGGCGATATCGCCGGAAACACGCTTATCCCCCGCTTCACGAGACAGCGCCAGTCCGCCAAAACCAAGGCAACCGGTTACTCCCTGCGCCCGTGATCGTGACCCTCGCCCGTTATTTTCCTCGTCATCCTGGAATAAATACCCTCGGGGGAGGCCCGGAACGGGTCGAGGGGGGCGATAGCCCCCCTTTCCGCCGGTGATGCGGGGCGCTGTGGCGCGAGGCCTTTCCCCGCCTTGCGGCTTGGGCTATCTCTTGGCCATGAAATGGACGATCCCCAACACGCTTACCGTCCTGCGTCTGATCGCCGCGCCCGGCGTCGCGCTGATGTTTCTGTATTTCCACCGCCCCTGGGCCGACTGGTTCGCGCTGACCCTGTTCATCGGGGCTGCGATCACCGACTGGTTCGACGGCTATCTCGCCCGGTTGTGGAAGCAGGAATCGAAATTCGGCGCCATGCTCGACCCCATTGCCGACAAGGCCATGGTGCTGATCGCTATCATGGTCATCACCGGCTATTCCGGCATGAACCCCTGGCTGATTCTGCCCGCCACGATCATCATCTTCCGCGAGGTCTTCGTCTCGGGCCTGCGCGAGTTTCTGGGCGGCAAGGGGCCGGTGCTGAAGGTCACGCAACTGGCCAAATGGAAGACGACGGCGCAGATGGTCGCCATCGCCATCCTGTTCCTCGGCACCGGGCTGGAGCATCTGGAAGGCATCGCCCGCCAGGGCCTGACGCCCGAGCAATATGCCGATCTGGTCACCCAAGGCCTGGCCGACCCGCTGCGCTCCTGCAAGGGGCATGGCTGTTCGTCCTATGCCACGCTCGTGGGTCTGGTGCTGATCTGGATCGCCGCGATTCTGACTGCGATCACCGGCCTCGAATACTTCCGCAAATCGCTGCCTTACCTGCGGGACGAGGGATGATCGACATCCTCTACTTCGCTTCGCTGCGCGAGCGCGTCGGTCTGCGGCGCGAGCGGGTGGAGACAAAGGCCGCCACCGTCGCTGCGCTGATCGACGAGCTTGTCGCGCTGGACGAGGCGCATGCGCTGGCCTTCGAGGATCGCCGCGCCATCCGCGCCGCCGTCGACCAGGAGCTGGCCGAGCCCGACACGCCGCTGACCGGCGCGCGCGAGGTGGCGTTCTTTCCGCCGATGACGGGGGGCTGAGCCGATGCGCCTGTCGGTGCAGGAACAGGCTTTCGACATCGGCGCGGAGACTGCCGTCTTCGCCGCCGGGCTGGCCGGGGCAGGCGCGGTCGTCACCTTCACCGGCCTTGTCCGAGACCTGACCGGCGATCTGGCCGCAATGGAGATCGAGCATTACCCGGCCATGACCGAACGCGCGATCCTGGCGATGATGGAAGAGGCGCGGGATCGCTTTGCCCTGGTCGATGCGCTGGTGATCCACCGTTTTGGCCGTCTGGCCCCAGCCGAGCCGATCATGATGGTCGCCACGGCCGCAGCCCACCGGGGCGCGGCCTTTCAGGCGGCCGAGTTCCTGATGGACTGGCTGAAATCCCGCGCGCCCTTCTGGAAGAAGGAATACCGCGCCGGATCGGCCGAATGGGTCGCCGCGAAAGACGAGGACGAGGCGCAGCTTTCCCGCTGGTAACCGCCCTTTCGGCCCTGTCTGCCGATAAAGCCTGGCGCCTGGCGGCCCGGTCGTCTTGCCAGACCCCCGCTTTCTTGTCAGAGGATGGACCTGCGTCCGCCGGGGCGCGGGTGCAGGTGCGGGGAATATATGGACGGACAGCCGGAAATCCTTGGCAAGGTCATCGACTGGCTGGATCAGGCCGGGCAGGTGGCCATGGGCTGGGCGACCAGCCCCGCCGCCTGGTCGCAATTCGCGCTGTTGGTGCTGGCCGCGGGGATCGCATGGGCCGTCGCGCGGCGGCTGACCCCGGTGCTCGACCGCCTGCTGACCCCGGCCGAGGGGCGGGGCGGGCTGCTTGCCGTCACCGGCAGGTTCGCGCGGCGCTTTCTGCCGCTGATCCTGCCGCTCGCCGCCTGGGGGCTGACGGCGGCGGGCGAAGAGGTCACCCGGTCGATGTTCGATTCGGGCGAGGTCATCGCCTTCGGCAAGCGTGTCATGCTGTTCATCGCCGCCCGCATCTTCGTGCGCGAGGTGCTGCGCGATCCGTTTCTGCGGCTGCTTGGCCGCTATGTCCTGATCCCGGCCATGGCGCTTTACGCGCTTGGCGTGCTGGACGATATCGCGCTGCGGCTTGAGGAAACGGTCGTCGAACTCGGCGACATCCGCTTTTCGGCCATGGGTCTGATCCGGGGCGTGATCGCCGGGGCGGTGCTGTTCTGGATGGGGTCCTGGTCGAACCGCCAAAGCGCCGATTACATCAAAAAGCAGGAAGAGCTGCGTCCTGCCACCCGCGAACTGGCCGCCAAGGCCGCCGAACTGGCGATCTTCGGCGCGGCCTTCCTGCTGCTCATGTCGATCATGGGGATCGACCTGACGGCGGTGGCGGTGCTGGGCGGCGCGCTTGGCGTGGGCGTTGGCCTCGGCCTGCAACAGATCGCCGCGAATTTCGTCTCGGGCATCATCCTGCTGGTCGAGGGGCAGACGACTGTCGGCGATTTCGTCGAACTCGACGACGGCTCGGCCGGCACGATCCTGCGGATGACCGCCCGCGCCTGCATCATCGAGACGGTGGACGGTCGCTGGGTCGTGGTGCCGAACGACAATTTCATCACCTCGCGCGTGGTGAACTATTCCGACGCGGGCAAATCGCACCGCTATACCGCCGAATTCGTGGTGGGCTACGAGGTCGACCTCAATCGCATCCCGGCGCTGACCGAGGCGGCGGTGCAGGAGCTGGCTTTCACGCTGGAGGACCCGTCGCCCGCGCAATGCGAGTTGAAAGGCTTCGGCGAAAGAGGGGCGGAGTTCGGGGTGGAATTCTGGGTCAACGGCATCGACGGCGTGACGGACAGCTATGTCAGCCAGGCCCTGTTCGCGATCTGGAACGCGCTGCGGGCCGAGGGGATCGCGCCGCCCTGGCCGCATCGCGTGACCGAGATCCGGGGTGCGGGCCAGCCGGTTCCGGCGGCGTGACCTTCGCCCTGGTCATCGGGGCGGGTCCGGCGGGCCTGATGGCGGCGGAGGTCCTGGCCGACGCGGGTCATTCCGTCGTGGTGACCGAGGCCAAACCCTCGCCCGCGCGCAAGTTCCTGATGGCGGGCAAATCCGGGCTTAACCTGACGAAGGACGAACCGCCCGAGGCCTTTGCCGCGCATTTCCCCGACTGGCTGCACCCGGCGCTCGCCGCATTCGGCCCCGCCGAGGTCATGGCCTGGGCGCGGGGGCTGGGGCAGGCGGTGTTCACCGGATCCTCGGGGCGGGTGTTTCCGCAGGCGATGAAGGGCTCGCCGCTGTTGCGGGCCTGGCTGGCGCGGCTGGCGGAAAAGGGCGTCGCCTTGCGCAGCCGCTGGCGCTGGACCGGGTTTGCGGAGGGCGACCCCGCCCGGGGTTTTGCATTCGACACGCCCGAGGGGCCGGTGTCCCTGCATCCGGCGGCGACGGTCCTGGCCCCTGGCGGGGCAAGCTGGTCGCGGCTGGGGTCGGACGGGGCCTGGGCGCCCTGGCTCGCGGGGCAGGGGGTCGCCATCGCCCCCTTCCGCCCGGCGAACATGGGCTTTCGCATCGACTGGTCGGCACATATGGCCCGCCATTTCGGCCAGCCGGTCAAGGGCGCGGCCCTGATTGCCGGCAACCGGCGCGAACGGGGGGAGTTCGTCGTCTCGTCCCGGGGTATCGAGGGCGGCGGGGTCTATGCCGTCTCGGCTGCGGTGCGCGACGGGGCGGCGCTGGCGCTGGACCTGCTGCCCGACGTGCCCCTGGCCGAGGTCTCGGCGCGGCTGACCAGGATGCGGCCGGGCGAGACGGCCGCGAACCGGCTGCGCAAGCTGGGTCTGTCCCCCGTCGCAGCGGCCCTGGTGATGGAATTCGCGCGGCCCCTGCCCGCCGACCTTGCGCCCGTGGTCAAGCACCTGCCTGTGCCCCATGCCGGGCCGAGGCCCATCGACGAGGCGATCTCGGTCGCGGGGGGCATCCGGGCCGAGGCGCTGACCCCGATGCTGGAGCTGCGCGCCCTACCCGGCATATTCGCCGCAGGCGAGATGCTGGACTGGGTGGCGCCGACCGGCGGCTACCTGCTGACGGGTTGCCTTGCG
>JAATGA010000108.1 GCA_015654855.1 Rhodobacterales bacterium | reverse complement strand
TGTTCACCATGCCCGACGAACTCCAGGCCGAGACCTACAAGAAATACGTCCACGACAACCTGCGTGAAGGCGCCGCGATCGCCTTCGCCCATGGGCTGAACGTGCATTTCGGCCTGATCGAGCCGAAAAAGGGCGTCGATGTCATCATGATGGCGCCGAAAGGCCCGGGCCATACCGTGCGCGGCGAATATGTCAAAGGCGGCGGCGTTCCCTGCCTGGTGGCCGTGAACAACGACGCAACCGGCAAGGCGCTGGAAATCGGCCTTTCCTACTGCTCCGCCATCGGCGGCGGGCGTTCGGGGATCATCGAGACCAATTTCCGCGAGGAATGCGAAACCGACCTGTTCGGCGAACAGGCCGTGCTCTGCGGCGGTCTGGTCGAACTGATCCGCATGGGCTTTGAAACCCTGGTCGAGGCGGGCTATGCCCCCGAGATGGCCTATTTCGAATGCCTGCACGAGGTGAAGCTGATCGTGGACCTGATCTACGAGGGCGGCATCGCCAACATGAACTACTCGATCTCGAACACCGCCGAATATGGCGAATATGTTTCGGGCCCGCGCATCCTGCCCTATGACGAGACCAAGGCCCGAATGAAGGCGGTCCTGCGCGACATCCAGACCGGCAAGTTCGTGCGCGACTTCATGCAGGAAAACACGGTCGGCCAGCCGTTCTTCAAAGGCACCCGTCGCCTGAACGACGAACACCAGATCGAACAGGTCGGCGCGAAACTGCGCGAGATGATGCCCTGGATCGGCAAAGGCAAACTGGTCGACAAGGCCCGCAACTGATCCCGTTGTCGAATATTTCGATCAGGGGCCGGCACCGTCCGGCCCCTTTTCACATCTGACTTTCGCCCCTGCCATCCTCTCTGCCCAAATATCCCAGAGGGGGGCGGAAATCTCCCCTCCGCCGACAGCCACCCGCGCCCTGGATTCAACCCTCTGGCCCTCGCGCGCGGCAGGCTGTAAACCCCCGCCGGAACGGGACGAAAGGCGCATCCATGGCACGGATTCTCATCACCTCGGCGATCCCCTACATCAACGGGATCAAGCATCTGGGCAACCTCGTCGGCAGCCAGCTTCCGGCCGACCTTTTCGCCCGCTACATGCGCGCCCGGGGGCATGAGGTCATGTTCATCTGCGCGACCGACGAACACGGCACGCCCGCCGAACTCGCCGCCGCCAAGGCCGGCAAGCCGGTCGAAGACTATTGCGCCGAGATGCACACGGTCCAGGCAGATCTGGCAAAAGGCTTCCGGCTCAGCTTCGACCACTTCGGCCGATCCTCGTCCGAGCGCAACCGCAAGCTGACCCAGCATTTCGCGGGGAAACTCGCCGAAAACGGCTATATCGAGGAACGCGCCGAGCGGCAGGTCTATTCCATCGACGACGGCCGCTTCCTGCCCGACCGCTATATCGAGGGCACCTGCCCGAACTGCGGCTACGACCGCGCGCGCGGCGACCAGTGCGAGAACTGCACCAAACAGCTCGACCCGACCGATCTGATCAACCCGCGCTCGGCGATCTCGGGCTCGACCAATCTTGAGGTGCGCGAGACCAAGCACCTCTACCTGCGTCAGCGCGCGCTGAAGGACCGGATCGCCGCCTGGATCGACTCGAAGACCGACTGGCCGATCCTGACCACCTCGATCGCGAAGAAATGGCTGAACGACGGCGACGGCTTGCAGGATCGCGGCATCACCCGCGACCTCTACTGGGGGGTGCCGGTGATGAAGGGCGACCAGCCCTGGCCCGGGATGGAGGGCAAGGTCTTCTATGTCTGGTTCGACGCGCCCATCGAATATATCGCCGCCACCGCCGAATGGGCCGACAAGAACGGCCTGGACGATGCGGCCTGGCAACGCTGGTGGCGCAACGACAAGGGGGCGGAGGACGTCACCTATTACGAGTTCATGGGCAAGGACAACGTGCCCTTCCATACCCTGTCCTTCCCGGCGACGATCCTCGGGTCCGGCGAGCCGTGGAAGCTGGTCGACTACCTGAAATCGTTCAACTACCTGAACTACGACGGCGGCCAGTTCTCGACCAGTCAGGGGCGCGGCGTCTTCATGGACCAGGCCCTGTCGATCCTGCCGGCGGACTACTGGCGCTGGTGGCTGCTGAGCCACGCCCCCGAAAGCTCTGACAGCGAATTCACCTGGGAGAATTTCCAGGCCTCCGTCAACAAGGACCTGGCCGACGTGCTGGGCAATTTCGTCAGCCGGGTGACCAAATTCGCGGTGTCGAAATTCGGCAATGCGGTCCCGGCGGGCGGCGACTACGGCCCGCAGGAACAGGCGCTGATCGAAGAGCTGACCGGCCGTATCCGGGACTACGAAAGCTTCATGCAGGCGATGGAAGTGCGCAAGGCCGCGACCGAGTTGCGCGCGATCTGGGTCGCGGGCAACGAATACCTGCAAGCCGCCGCCCCCTGGTCGGCGGTCAAGACCGACCCGGCGCGGGCCGAGGCCATCATCCGGCTGGGGCTGAACCTGATCCGCCTCTACGCGATCCTGTCGCAACCCTTCATCCCCGATGCTGCGCAGGCGATGATGAGCGCCTTGGGGTCGCAGGATCACACCTGGTCCGCCGATGTGGCACAGGCGCTCGACGCGCTGCCGGCCGGACATGGCTTCGCCGTGCCGGAAAACCTGTTCCGCAAGATCACCGACGAGGAGCGTGCCGACTGGCAGACCCGCTTCGGCGGTATCCGCAGCTAGGTCCCGCCTTCCGGGTTTCCCCCCATCCTCTCTGCTCAAATATCCTCGGGGGGTGAGGAGCGCAGCTCCGAGGGGGGCGGACAGCCCCCTTTTCCCGCCTTAATCCGCATCGTCCGGCCTTTCGCATGTCAAAGCCGGTCGCCCCTTCTTGTATCCCCCCTGCGTCAGCGGATAGACTGCACGCCTGACTTTTAAATCGGAGTTCCCGGATGTCCTGGACCGACGAGCGCGTCGAGACGCTCAAACGAATGTGGGCCGAGGGGCAAAGCGCCAGCCAGATCGCCAAGGAGCTTGGCGGCGTGACCCGCAACGCCGTGATCGGCAAGGTCCACAGGCTGGGCCTGTCGAACCGCGTCGGCGGCGCAGGCGGCCCCGAGGTCGAGGAGGATGCGCCGGCGCCTGCCGCTGCCCCGACCCCACTGCGGCCAGAACCCGTTCGCGCGGCCGAACCCGCCGCCCGGCCCGATCCGGCACCGGCCGCCCCCCGCGCGCCCGAGCCGCCGCGCCCGGCGGCGCAGGCCCCGACCACGGTCGCGACCTTGCCGCTGCGCAAGCCCATCGTCCCCGCCGGCCAGCCGCTGCCGCCGCAGCCCTCGGCCAACGAGATCAGCCCCGAGGCCCTGGCTTCGGTGCGCGAGGTCGAGAAGCGCGCCCGCCGGCTGACGCTGATGGAGCTGACCGAGCGGACCTGCAAATGGCCGATCGGCGATCCCGCGACCGAGGATTTCTGGTTCTGCGGCCTGCCGAGCCTGCCGGGCAAACCCTATTGCGAGGCTCATGTCGGCGTCGCCTTCCAGCCGATGAGCGCGCGCCGGGATCGCCGGCGCTGAACCGATATGGCGGAAAGCGGGGGTTTCACACCCCCGCGCCTCCGTGGGATATTTATGCCAGGATGAAAGGGGGAAGGGCTTCGGGTCCTTCCCTTTGCGGTTTTCAGGAAGTCAGCCATGAGCGCCAACCCCCCGAACCTTCGCCCCGACCTGGCGCCCCGGCCCGTCTTCGACGCCGTGCCGCGTGCGGGGCAGCCGACCATCGGCATGGTCTCGCTCGGCTGTCCCAAGGCGCTGGTCGACAGCGAACGGATCCTGACGCGGCTGCGGGCCGAGGGTTATGCGATCAGCCCGGACTACAAGGGTGCCGATGCGGTGATCGTGAACACCTGCGGCTTTCTGGACAGCGCCAAGGCGGAAAGCCTGGATGCCATCGGAGAGGCTCTGCGCGAGAATGGCAAGGTGCTGGTGACCGGCTGTCTGGGGGCCGAGCCGGAATATATCACCGGCGCCCATCCCAAGGTCATGGCGGTGACCGGGCCGCATCAGTATGAGGCGGTGCTGGATGCCGTCCATAAGGCCGTGCCGCCGGCGCCCGATCCGTTCCTCGACCTGTTGCCGGCGCAAAGCGTCAGTCTGACGCCGCGCCATTACAGCTATCTGAAGATTTCAGAGGGCTGCAATCACAAGTGCAAATTCTGCATCATTCCCGACATGCGCGGCCGGCTGGTCAGCCGCCCGGCCCATGCGGTGATGCGCGAGGCGGAAAAGCTGGTTGAGGCGGGGGTGAAGGAGTTGCTGGTGATCAGCCAGGACACGTCTGCCTACGGCGTCGATCTGAAGCACGCCGTCAGTTCGGCACGCGGCGGGCGCGAGCATCGGGCGCATATCACCGATCTGGCGCGGGATCTGGGCTCGCTGGGGGCCTGGGTGCGGCTGCATTATGTCTATCCCTACCCCCATGTCCGCGATCTGATCCCGCTGATGGCCGAGGGACTGGTGCTGCCCTACCTGGACATCCCGTTCCAGCACGCCCACCCGGATGTGCTGAAACGCATGGCGCGGCCGGCGGCGGCGGCAAGGACACTGGACGAGATCGCCGCCTGGCGCCGTGCCTGCCCGGACATCGTGCTGCGGTCGACCTTTATCGTCGGCTACCCCGGCGAGACGGAGGCCGAGTTCCAGACCCTGCTCGACTGGCTGGACGAGGCCCAACTGGATCGCGTGGGCTGCTTCCAGTACGAGAACGTCAAGGGCGCGCGGTCGAACGACCTGCCGGACCATGTGGACCCCGAAGTGAAGCAGGACCGCTGGGACCGCTTCATGGCGAAGGCTCAGGCGATTTCCGAGGCGAAGCTGGCGGCCAAGGTCGGGCGGGTCATGGATGTGATCGTCGACCAGATCGACGAGGACGGCGCCACCTGCCGCACCAAAGCCGACGCGCCCGAGATCGACGGCAACCTCTTCATCTACGAGGATTTCGGGACTCTTTCCCCCGGCGACATCGTTCGGGTCGAGGTCGAGGAGGCCAGCGAATATGACCTCTGGGGCCGGCTTCTGTAGCCCGCCACAAAGCGCGTGGTTTTTCGGCGTCGGGCGGTGCAGGTCGCGGCGGCCTTGAGGCAAGGTGTCCGGCCGCGTTTCCGACCGGACCGCAACAAGAGAAGGCGGCAGCGCCGAAGCGCCACCGCCCGTTCTGGGGAAATAATAACTTTTACAATAGTTTGATCTGTCACTTGCAGAACATGCCTCCTTGTAGAGGTTGCCCTAGCGTCACGCATACCCAATTTGCGGTATGGCAACGGCCGAAGTCGCGGGCCACGCGGTTTTCTCGCGGCCAATCGGTGGAGATTGCGCGAAAGCACCTGTCTCTGAACGCACCGTAGGGGATGTTCTGTCCGCGACACGCCGTCGGATCTGTCCCGGCCTCGCGCGCCGCGAGCGAGGCTGCGATCAGAAAACTCTGCTCGAAAGCTGCGCGCGAGCCGGGTTGTCGCACTTTCTCGGCGGAAAACTCTCACACTTCATCCGAGGAGAGCGGACGCCATCGCATAACGGCGGCATCGGAACCGACAAAGTGCCGGACTGCGTTCGCCGCGAACGGCACTGGAATCTGCGCTTCGCTCAGAGGACAGGCGCGGTATGTGGTGGTCTTGGTCCTGCGAGTCTAGGGCCGGGGTGATGCGCAAAACAAGGATAGCGATGGCCGATGCGATCACGACCGGAACGCGACAAGAACTTGCCGGCCGCCATGGAAACCATGGCGAACCCGGACATGCAACCGGTTGATAACTCTGCAATTTATGGAAGGGATGGCAGCCCGTAGGGGAGTCGAACCCCTCTTACCAGGTTGAAAACCTGGTGTCCTAACCGATAGACGAACGGGCCACGTTTCGGCGTGGGCGCTGTCTAGGCTGACGCGTGCGCTTGCGCAAGAGGGAAATGCACAGATTTCCGACGGCTCCGGCCCAACGTGTGGCGAGCGGAACCCGCCGCCCCCATGCCCCATTGCGGCCGGGTCGCGCTTCGCCGTAGCCTCGCCGGCGACGACCGGCCTGGCGCAAGCTGCCGCTCCCGGTCCGCAACGGTTCAGGAGACCCCACATGCTGCCCCTGCGTTCCGGCGATGTGTCCTTCTGGTATGCGGATCTGGGCGGCCTTCCCCTGCCGCGCCCCGCACTGGCGGGCGACACCACCGCCGATGTCTGCATCATCGGCGCGGGCTATACCGGCCTCTGGACCGCCTGGTATCTGAAGGAGCATCAGCCCGACCTGAACATCATCGTGGTGGAAAAGCGGTTTGCGGGCTTCGGCGCCTCGGGGCGCAACGGCGGCTGGCTGTCGGGCGGCTTTGCCTGGAACCACCGCCGCTATGCCGAAACCAGCGGCGAGGAGGCGGTTCGGCGCATGGTACGCTCGATGATGGGCACGGTGGACGAGGTGATCCGCGTGGCCGAGGCCGAGGGGATCGACGCCGACATCCGCCGCACCGACGAGTTGATGGTTGCGACCAACCCCGCGCAATTGCAGCGGATGAAGGCCGAGACCGCGCATCGCCGAAGCTGGGGCGAGGACGACCGCTGCTACGAGATCGGCGCGGCCGAAAGCCTCGCGCGCGTGGCGATCCCCGGCACGCTTGGCGGGATGATCGTCTCCGGCGTGGCGCGGATCCAGCCGGCGAAGCTGGTCCGGGGCCTGGCCGGCGCGGTGGAACGCAAGGGTGTGCGGATTGTCGAGGGCACGGCGGTCACCGGCATCGCACAAGGGGTCGTCACCACCGACCATGGCCGCATCTGCGCGCCCGTCGTGCTGCGCTGCACCGAGGGCTTCACCGCCACCCTGCCGGGGCTGAAGCGCGAATGGCTGCCGCTGAATTCGGCCCAGATCGTGACCGAACCCCTGGACGCCGGGACCTGGGCGAAGATCGGCTGGGAAGGCCATGAAATCCTTGGAGATATGGCCAATGCCTATTGCTACTGCCAACGCACGCGCGAGGGGCGGATCGCGGTCGGCGCGCGGGGGGTGCCTTATAAATTCGGCTCGGCCATCGACGCCGATGGCGCGCCGGATCAAGAGACGATCCGCCGCCTGGTCGCGATCCTGAACCGTCATTTCCCCGCCGCGCGAGGCGCGCGCATCGACCATGCCTGGTGCGGGGTCCTGGGCGTGCCGCGCGACTGGTGCGCCACGGTGGGCTTCGACGCAGCCACCGGACTCGGCCAGGCAGGCGGTTATGTCGGCACCGGGGTTTCGACCTCGAACCTCGCCGGGCGGACACTGGCCGACCTGACGCTGCGGCGCACGACAGAGCTGACCGACCTGCCCTGGGTCAACCGCCATCCCCGCAAATGGGAAGTGGAGCCGCTGCGCTATATCGGCGTGCAGGGCATGTATGCGCTGCTGAACGCCGCCGACCGCGCAGAATCGCAGGGCGGGCCGCCGTCGAAACTCGCCACGCTCGGCAACCGGCTGACGGGACGCTACTGACCTCGCGTCACCGATTTGCCGAATGTGGCAGGATTTCCGCGACGCCAGGGCAGAAATCTGTTGGAAGCCTTGCCACTTTGTTACAAAAGCTTATCTGGAATGGGCGAAACGAAGGCGGGCGAACCCTGAAACCCACGGGTCCGACCAACCTTCACCAGGCCAGGAGGCTGCGCATGTCCGAAGTCGAACCCGCCCCGCGCGTATCGCGGAGTCTGTTCCTGTCGGATCTGCATCTTGGGGCGCGCGGCTGCCGCCCTGACAAGATCCTGGAGTTCCTGCATGGACACGAGGCCGAGACCATCTTCCTGGTCGGCGACATTTTTGACATCTGGAACAGCCGCCCGCTCTGGGGCGAGGATCATACGCGCATCGTCAGCCTGCTGCTCGACCGGGCGCGGGCGGGGGTGCGGATCGTCTATCTGCCCGGCAACCACGATCCGGTGGAACATGCCACCGACGGCGAATGGACCGGCCTGATCGAGATCACCGACCGGATGCTGCATTCCACCGCCGACGGCCGCCGCTACCTCGTCATCCACGGCGATTGCTGCGACGCGCGTCCGATGCAATGGCATTTCATGACCCGGATCGGCAGTTGGCTCGACTGGGGTCTGCGCACCGCCGAGGCGCGGTTGCGGGGGTTCCGCCGCGAACTCGATCCCGATGTGCGCGGCCCGGTCGAGGCGCTGATCGACCTGTTCAACGCCGCTGTCCGTCACGGCAACCGGTTCGAGGAGCGGCTGATCGCGCTCGCCCGCGCCAGCGGGGCGGACGGGGTGATCTGCGGCCATTTCCACAAGGCGGCGCTGCACGACGACCACGGCCTGATCTACGCCAACTGCGGCGACTGGCTGGACAGTTTCACCGCCATCGCCGAGGGCCATGACGGCCGGCTGAGCCTGCTCGGCTGGGCGGCCGGGGTCGCGCCCGCCTTCGACCCGGCCGACGCGCCCGCGCCCCTGGGCGAGGCGCATCGCGCATGACGCCTGTCGCTGCGGCACTGCTCGCGGGCCTGGTGCTCGTGCCCCTTGGCGTTCATCTCGTCACGCTGATCGTCGCGGCGCTGCGCCTGCGCCGTCCGGTGCCGGCGGCGCCATCCCCCCTGCCCTTCGTCTGCCTGTTGCGCCCGGTCTGCGGCCTCGACCGATTTGACGAGGAAACCCTGGCGTCCGGCTTCCTTCAGGACTACCCGGATTACGAACAGGTCTTCTGCTGCGCCGATGCCAGCGATCCGGTGGTGCCGCTGATCCGCCGGCTGATCGCCCGATATCCGCAGGCACGCGCCCGATTTTTCACCGGAGATCTGCCGGTGTCGGCCAATCCCAAGCTGAACAATGTCGCGCGCGGCTGGGGCGAGACCGCGGCGGACTACATCTGCATGACCGACAGCAACGTCCTGTTGCCCCCCGCCTATCTGCGCGAGACGGTGGCGAGTTTCCGCGACGACACCGGGCTGGTCACCGCCCCCGCACTCGGCATCCGGGCCGAGGGGTTCCAGGGTGCGCTGGAATGCGCCTTCCTCAACAGCTTTCAGGGCCGGTTCCAACTGGTGGCCGACGCCTTCGGCAACGGGTTCGCACAAGGCAAGACCCTGTTCTGGCGGCGGTCCGTCTGCGAGGCGGGCGGCGGCCTTGCCGCTTTGGGCCGCGAGATGGCCGAGGACGTCGCCTCGACCAAGCTGGTGCGGGGCCAGGGGTTGCGGGTGCGGCTGGCGCCCCGGCTCTATCCCCAACCCGTCGGGCGGCGCAGCCTCGCTCAGGTCTGGTCGCGGCAGTTGCGCTGGTCGCGGGTGCGGCGAGCGGGCTTTCCCTGGCTGTTTTTGCCCGAGATCCTGACCGGCTTCGTGCCGCCGTTCCTGGCGCTGGCGGCGCTGGTCGCGGGCGGCGCGGCTCCGGCCTGGATGCTGCCGGCACTGGCGGTCCTGTGGTTCGGGGCTGAGTGGAGCCTTGCCCGCGGCGCGGGCTGGCCCGCGCGCGGCATCGACCTTGCGGCGATGGTCGCCCGCGATGCGCTGCTGCCCGCGCTTTGGCTGTGGTCCTGGCGGGCGCGCGGCTTCGTCTGGCGCGGCAATGCGATGGACGGCGAGGCGCTGACGCCCGCCCCGGACAGCCCCGGCCCGCGGGCCGGCCGCTAGATGTTCGGCCTGGAAACGCTGATCGCGCTGATCAAGGCGCAGGGCATCTGGCTGCTGATCCCCGCCTCGGTGATCGAGGGTCCGATCGTCACGGTGGTCGCCGCCTATCTGGCCTCACTGGGGTTGATGGACATATGTGCGGTGACCATCGTCGTGATCCTGGGCGATCTGGCCGGCGATCTGATCTTTTACGGCGCGGGCCGTTGGGGATCGGGGGCACGCTGGATGGCACGCCTCGGCCTGACCGAGGAGCGGCTGGCCAATCTGACCAGCCATTTCCTGGACCGGGGGCCGCAGACGCTGTTCTTCGGCAAATGGACCCATTCGGTCGGCGCGGCGGTGCTGTTC
>JAATGA010000362.1 GCA_015654855.1 Rhodobacterales bacterium | reverse complement strand
TTCTACGACCCCTATGCCGCGCAGGAACTGGTCGCGCAGCATCAGGAGGAAATCGGCATCCAGATGGTCGATTTCAAACAGATGGTCTATGTCCAGGAGAAGGCCCAGTATTATCCGATCGACGAGGTTCCGGCGAATACGACGGTCCTCGACATCTCGGGCACGGAACTCCGCCGCCGCCTGCGCGAGGGGCTGGAGATACCGGACTGGTTCTCTTTCCCCGAAGTGGTGACCGAGCTGCGCCGCACCTCGCCACCCCGCTCGAAACAGGGCTTCACCGTGTTCTTCACAGGCCTGTCCGGCTCGGTCAAGTCGACCATCGCCAACGCGCTTATGGTAAAGCTGATGGAGATGGGTGGCCGTCCCGTGACGCTGCTTGACGGCGATGTGGTGCGTAAACACCTGTCCTCGGAACTCGGCTTCTCGAAAGAGCACCGCGACATCAACATCAAGCGCATCGGCTATGTCGCGTCCGAGATCACCAAGAACGGCGGCATCGCGATCTGTGCGCCCATCGCGCCCTATACCGCAACCCGCCGCGCCGTGCGTGAGATGATCGAAGCCTTCGGCGCCTTTATCGAGGTGCATGTGGCGACCAGCATCGAAGAATGCGAACGCCGCGACCGCAAGGGCCTGTATAAACTCGCCCGCGAAGGCAAGATCAAGGAATTCACCGGCATCTCGGACCCCTACGAGGCGCCCGAGAAACCGGAGTTGCGGGTCGAGACCGAAAGCGTCGATGTCGACCATTGCGCGCATCAGGTGATCCTGAAGCTGGAAAGCATGGGCCTGATCAAGGCCTGACCCGGCCAGACGCCGGAAATCGCGCAAAAAGAAGGGGGTGAGGCCCGGTAACGGGCCGAGGGGGCAGACAGCCCCCCCCTTTTCCTTCATATGGATCCGCCCCGGCTGAGCTGCGGGGTCAGTGCACGCTGACCGGCGCCAAATCGTGCTGCCGGGCCAGCATGAAGGCGAGGTTCCGGTCCTTGACCAGCGCGAGTTGCTGACCATCGGTGTCGTGCACCGAATAGACCGTCTTCAGCCCGCCGATCTGATCCTGAATTTCTTTCGGCAGGCTCTCGACTGCTACGGAACGGACATAGACGATCTTCGTCTCGCCCTCGGGCAGTGCTTCGTATTTCACATCCATCTTGCGCCCTCCTTCATTTGCGGCCGATGCGGATGGTCTGCACCACGGAGTCGGGGACCGAGCGGTGCAGGTCGATATGCAGAAGTCCGTTTTCCAGCGCCGCGCCCGCCACCTCGACGCCATCGGCGAGCACGAAGGCCCGCTGGAACGCCCGCGCCGCGATGCCGCGGTGCAGGAACACCCGCTCGCCGGTATCTTCGGCCTGTCGGCCGCGGATCACCAGTTGCCGGTCCTCGACCGTGATCGCCATATCCTCTTCGCGGAAGCCGGCCACGGCGAGCGTGATGCGATAGGCGTTCTCGGAAGCGGCCTCGATATTGAAGGGCGGATAGCCTTCGGCCCCACTCTTCGCCGTCCGTTCGACCAGGCGTTCGAGTTGCTCGAACCCCAGAAGGAACGGATGCGCCGTCAGACTGATCTTCGTCATCGGTGATGCCCTTATCCAAGCGACATGCCTGCCGGTCGGACCTCGTTCGGGCATCCGGCCGCGCAGGATCAATATGGGGGGCGATATCCGCCCCCGCAAGCCTTTGCGCATGACCTTCCCACCAGGCGGAGCGCGGGGACCAGGGCAAACACTCATGCGCGGCCCGCGCGCCACCGCCCCGTCGAAATAGTTCTGTCCGGCGGCGCGAATCGGTATAATCTGCTGAAAAGAAGCCAAGACGGGATGACCGAGCCAGCCATGAATGCCCCCAGCGAGATGAGTTTCGAGGACATGCTGCGCATCAAGCTCGAGGTGTTGCGGCGCGAGCACCGCGATCTCGACGAGGCGATCCATGTGCTGGAAACCGCGGGCCGCCCCGATCAGTTGACCCTGCGACGACTGAAGAAGCAGAAACTGGCCCTGAAGGACCAGATCGTAAAGCTGGAAGATCAGCTTATCCCCGACATCATTGCCTGAAACGCGCGCCACCGGCAGAGCGGAGCGCGGATGACCCGGCCGGCGGCGGAACCAGGCGCGCGCCCTGCCGCTGGCCGGCCTCGCGCCCTTGTCCGAACCAGCCGGGACTTTTTTGCATACCGGAAAGTCGCGCTGAAAAACGGCGCAGCTTGCGCGAAGGCCTTGGCCGCCGACGCGCAGGGTCACGCGGATATGACGCACCTCCACATCTTTCTTTTGCCGCACAACGGCCCCCGCTTCCCATTGGCAGAAAACCCCGCCGCGCACCTCGTCCCCGTGCGAAGCAAGCTGCGCCTTGCCCTCGCGCCCTGCCCGGCTATAGTGCCGCCCTTATCTGACGGAGAGGGCGATGGCAGAGGTCGGTATCATCATGGGCAGCCAGTCCGACTGGCCCACGATGAAAGAGGCGGCGAAGATCCTCGACGAACTGGGCGTCGCCTGGGAGGCGAAGATCGTCTCGGCGCATCGC
>JAATGA010000458.1 GCA_015654855.1 Rhodobacterales bacterium | reverse complement strand
GGCGCGGTGGCCCCCTATCAGGGCGATCTGGAGCAGTATCGGCGCGAGTTGCTGGCCGGCGACGACACGGCGAAGGCCGCAGCGAAACCCGCGCCCGAAAAGAAGAAAGCCACCCGCGACGAGATCGCCGCCCTGCGGGCCGATCTGCGCAAATGCGAGGACCGGTTGGCGAAGCTGAACGACATGCGCGACAAGCTGGCCACCAAACTCGCCGATCCCGCGCTGTATGAGGATGGCCGCAAGGGCGACCTCGCCGTCTGGAACGGCAAATACGCAGAGGTGATGGGCGCGCTGGACCGTGCCGAGGCGCTGTGGCTTTCCGCCCAGGAGACGCTGGACGAAGCGACGGCGGCCTGAGATCCGGGACGCCGCCTGCGGGAAAGCCCGGGCACGGCAGGAACCGCTCCACAGCCTTGGCCACGGCAATGCCGGTCCCCCCCGATCCGTCGGGTCCTTTGTCAAGCGCGCGCGCAAGGGCCGCGACAAACCCTTTCGGTGCATCAGCGCACAAAGGCCGATCTTGATTCGGCGCGGAAACCCGATAAGCCTTGTCGTATAATACCAACCAAAGGCCTCCTCCCATGAGCAACGCCGCCATCGAAACCCTGAAGAAACGCCGCAGCATCTATGCCATCGGCAAAAACGTCTCGCTGTCCGAAGACGCGATCGAATCGCTGATCAAGGAAGCGGTGCGCCTCGCGCCCTCGTCCTTCAACTCGCAATCCTCGCGCGCCGTGATCCTGTTCGGCGCCGCGTCGGAAAAATTCTGGCTGACCATCGCCGGCGACGCGCTGCGCGCCGTGGTCCCGGCCGACCAGTTCGCCTCGACCGACGCCAAGCTGAAAAGCTTCGCTGCGGGCGTCGGCACCGTGCTGTTCTTCGAAGACCAGGACGTGATCAAAGGCCTGCAAGAGCAGTTCGCGCTTTACGCCGCCGCTTTCCCGGGCTTCTCGGAGCATTCGGCCGGCATGGCGCAGCTCGCCGTCTGGAACGCCCTCGCCGAGGAAGGCATCGGCGGCTCGCTGCAACACTACAGCCCGCTGGTCGACGCCGGCGTCGCGACCGAATACGGCCTGCCGGCGAGCTGGGCGCTGAAGGCGCAACTGCCCTTCGGCTCGATTGAGGCCCCGGCGGGCGAAAAGGGCTTCGTCGACGACGCCACCCGCTTCAAGACCTTCAAGTAAGCCAGGCGCGGCCCGTATCGCGGCCGCCCGCCCGGAACCGCAAACGCGCGACGGATCTCCGCCGCGCGTTTTCGCTTTTCCGCCCCCTCCCGGCCCTCCGGCAGCATCCGCAGATGCCGCGCGGGCGGCACGCCCGCCCCGCCTCGCTCGCCCGGCGGACCGTTCTGCCCCATTGCCAGACCGCCCCGCGCAGGCCACCATGGACCCGCTGCCGCGCAGGACGCCCATGCCCGAAACCGCCTTTCTGATCACCGCCTTCGCGACGCTGTTCGTGGTCATCGACCCGCCGGGGCTGATCCCGCTGTTCATCGCGCTGACGCCCGGCATGGACCCGGCGCATCGCCGCAACGTGGCGCTCCGGGCCTGCCTCGTCGCCGCCGGAATCCTCACCGCCTTTGGCCTGCTGGGCGAGGCGGTGCTGGAGTTCATCGGGATCTCCATGCCCGCCTTCCGCATCGCCGGCGGGATGCTGCTGTTTCTGACCGCGCTCG
Organism: Rhodobacterales bacterium; assembly: GCA_015654855.1. GTDB lineage: Bacteria > Pseudomonadota > Alphaproteobacteria > Rhodobacterales > Rhodobacteraceae > JAATGA01. The sequence goes on along the minus strand of JAATGA010000458.1, from coordinate 3,194 downwards.
ACATGCTGTTCGAGCGGCGGACGCAGCGGCGCGAGGGGCAGACGGCCGAAGCGCATCCCGACGACCCGTCGGTCTTTCCCCTCGCCCTGCCGCTGATCGCCGGGCCGGGGGCCATCGCCACGATGATCCTGCTGGTCGGTCAGGCGCGGGGCGACTGGGGCAAGATCCTGTCTGTCCATCTTGTGATGGCCGCAACCATTGCGGCGGCCTTCGCGATGATGATGATCGCCGGACCCGTCGGGCGATTGCTCGGCCGGACGGGAACCGTCGTGATCACCCGTATCCTCGGGATGCTGCTCGCCGCGCTGTCGGTGCAGTTCGTGATCGACGGGATCATCGGCATCGGGCTGGACAAGGGGCTTATCCTGTTGGGTAAAGGCAAGTGACGTGACGGATCTGATGAGCGGAGAGGACTGGGGAAGGCTGACCTATCTGGTGATCCTGCTGGTCGCCGTCGGCGGCTGGGTCGCGGTGGAATACCGCACCCGGATCGGCTTTGCCTTGCGCACCGCGCTGGCCTGGGGGCTGATCTTCCTCGGCGTCGCGGCGGGCTATGGCCTCTGGAACGACATCGGGCGCGACCTGATGGTGCGCCAGACGATCTCGGGCGATGGCCGGATCGAGGTGCCGCGCGCCCAGGACGGACATTATTACCTGACGCTGAACATCGGCGGCACGCCCGTGCGCTTCATGGCCGATACCGGTGCGACCAGCGTGGTGCTGACGCAGGCCGACGCGCGCAAGCTGGGCTTCGATCCCGACGCGCTGAACTACACCGGCGTGGCGCAGACGGCGAACGGCACGGTCCGCACCGCCCGCATCACCCTGCCCGAGGTGGCACTCGGCCCCTTCGCCGACCCGAACCTGCGGGCCTGGGTGAACGAGGGCGAACTCGACACCTCGCTTCTGGGCATGGACTACCTCGGCCGCTTTCGCATCGCCATCGAGGGCCGCGAGATGGTGCTGAGCCGCTGAGCGTTCAATGCGCGGCGGCGCCCTTCGTCCCGGTCGCCGCGCGCCACAGCGGCGCGATGATCCGGGTCGCGACCGGAATCAGGATCAGCCCGATGATCAGCCCGGCGATGGCGTCGAAGAAGGCCGTGACCACCCAGGTGACAAAGCCCTGCGCCGCCCCGACCGCCAGGGCCGCGCTTTCGGCCAGATGGTGGATCGTGTCATAGGGCCAGGCCCACAGATGCGTCACCTCCAGCCCGTGCAGCACGATATTGCCGCCGACCCACAGCATCGCCACCGTGCCCACGGTGGACAGCAGCTTCAGCAGCCCCGGCATCCCCCTGACGAGGCCGTTGCCGAAGGCCCGCACCACCCCGGTCCGCCCGGACGAGGCCAAGTGCAGCCCGATGTCGTCCATCTTCACGATCAGCGCCACCGCGCCGTAGACGCCGACGGTGATCGCAAGCCCGACGATTGCAAGGGTAATCCCCTGGAGCCACAGATTGCCGCTGTCGATCACCGACAAGGCGATGGTCATGATCTCGGCCGAGAGGATGAAGTCGGTCTTGATCGCGCCGGCGATCTTTTCCTCTTCCAGCTTCGTCGGGTCCTTCGCGTCGAAATCGGCCTCGACCGTCGCATCGGCATGGGGGGCAAAGGCGTGCAGCACCTTTTCCGCCCCCTCGAAGCACAGATAGGCCCCGCCCAGCATCAGCAGCGGCGTGATCGCCGCCGGCAGAAAGGTTTCGAGGGCCAGCAGCAGCGGCAACAGGATCAGGATCTTGTTGCGCACCGAGCCGAGCGAGATGCGCCAGATGATCGGCAACTCGCGCGCGGCGGAAAAGCCGGTGACGTATTTCGGCGTGACGGCCGCATCGTCGATGACCACGCCGGCCGCCTTTGCCCCGGCCTTTGCCGCCGCCGCCGCCACGTCATCGACCGAGGCCGCCGCCACCTTGGCGATCGCCGCCACATCGTCCAGAAGCGCCAGAAGACCGCTCATACCCGTTCACTCCGTTTCCTTCGGTGGCTACTGTAACTTGTGCCTTTGCGAATGCAAAGCCGCCTGCGTTAGCGCCGCCGTTAGCGCAAACGGGGGATGTTTGCGCCAACATCCTGATTTGGAACCGTTTTTCTTCTTTTCGCATCGTCGCATTGCCGCTATGGCCGATGCCGACAGCAGACGGACCCACGGGCGGAGGCGCATATGACCATCACCATCGGCATCAACGGCTTCGGTCGCATCGGGCGCTGCACGCTGGCGCATATCGCCGAAAGCGGGCGCAACGATGTGCAGGTCGTCGCGATCAACGCCACCGGCCCGATAGAGACCAACGCGCATCTGCTGAAATACGATTCGGTGCATGGCCGCTTTCCCGGCACGGTGAAGGTCGAGGGGCATACGATGGATCTGGGCCGCGGACCGATCCGGGTGATGTCGACCTACAACCCGCATGAACTCGACTGGGACGGCGTGGATGTGGTGCTGGAATGCACCGGCAATTTCAACGAGCGCGACAAGGCGGCCGTGCATATGACGCGCGGAGCAAAGCGGGTTCTGGTCTCGGCCCCGGCGAAACATGCCGACCGCACCATCGTCTATGGCGTGAATCACCGCAGCCTGACCGCCGAATCGCACGTCGTCTCGAACGGGTCCTGCACCACCAACTGCCTGGCACCGCTGGCCAAGGTGCTGAACGACACCATCGGTATCGAATCGGGGATCATGACCGCGATCCACAGCTATACCGGCGACCAGCCGACGCTGGACCGGCGGCACAAGGACCTGTATCGCGCCCGCGCCGCCGCCATGGCGATGATCCCGACCTCGACCGGCGCCGCCAAGGCCATCGGCGAGGTGCTGCCGGAACTGAAGGGCAAGCTCGACGGATCCTCGATCCGGGTGCCGACGCCCAACGTCTCGGCCGTCGATCTGACCTTCGTCGCGGGCAAGACCGTCACCGTCCACGACGTGAACGAGATCGTGCGCGAGGCCGCCGCCGGCTATATGGGCATGGTCCTGGCATGGGATCCCGAGCCCAAGGTCTCGATCGACTTCAACCACACGCCTCATTCGTCTATCTTCGCCCCGGACCAGACCAAGGTCGTGGGCGGGCGCACCGTCCGCGTGCTTGCCTGGTATGACAACGAATGGGGCTTTTCCTGCCGCATGGCCGATGTGGCCGGTGTGATGGGGCGGCTCCTCCACTGAACCGGAGGGGTCTTGCCCGACCGCGTAG
>JAATGA010000123.1 GCA_015654855.1 Rhodobacterales bacterium | reverse complement strand
GCCCGGCAGATCGACGCCAGCACGAAACTGGCGCAGGGGCTGTGGGATAAGCTGATAGCGCCGCAAGGATGCCTATGAGGCGCTGCACCCGGAGACGAAGGCGTACGTCGCTGGCGCCAATGCCAGCAACATGGTGCAGGGCAACGCAAGCGACAAATTGTCGCCCGCGTTCACCGCTGACATCGCAGCTAAGACTGGCGTCACACGGAGGACCGTCGAGCGTGACGCCGAGCGCGGCGTCATCTGTCTGTCCATTCATCTGGCGATGTGTATGGGACCTTTGCAGAAATCTTTCCACAAATAGCTTCCCGCTCACTGTCACCGATGTCGATACTGGCCAAGGCGAGATTGACCTTTTCCCAGAACACGACACGATGATTATTAGGCATCTCATCCCTGATGCTGCCCAGATACGTCACAACTCTTTGTCGCGGCCCGGCCTCTGTGCGGATCGACTCCATGAGTGCGCACGTAAGAAGATCGCCGAGGTTTCCCCGGCTGCGAATTTTCTGTCTGGTCTGCCATCTTATAAACATGAGGTGTAGTTACCACGCTTTCGCCAAGTTGGCAATATTGTGGTAACTACATACGTTTTGCATCGGCAAGATCTGCGCTGGCTATATCTTCGCCTTGTCGATCATCTGTCGGATGAACTCCGGGCGCGTCGGCTGTGGGTTCAGTTTCGCGCGTTCGGTATCGACCCACGCCAGAAGGTTGGGTTGCATCCGCACAACGACTTGTAGGCCCTTACCTGTGGCAGGGCGTCCGCGTCTTTTTGTGCTGTCATTTATTTCTTGTTCGGTCATACAATAAGTGCTGCCACGAATACAGGCCGAAGGGAAGTTGGCCCTTCCCCCCGGCCCTAACCGAAACTCTGTTCTAGGAGGAACAGCGCATGGCTATCCATTGCCATACCGGACAGGTGCGCCCTGTCGCAAGCCTCAACGAAATCCGCGACATGCTAACGCTGGCGCTCGATGCCAGTGAACGGCCCCGCTACAGCCAAAGCGAACACGAGGCGCGATCCTACATGCGCTCGGCTCTGCGTCGTGTGGGGGTGCAGGCATGAAACGCCCTGAGATCCTGACCGTCGCGCTGGTGGCGCCTGCGCTGGCTGTCCCGGCTGTGGCTGTGGCGGCGACGGAAACGCCGGTGATGGCGCTTTTCCGGGAGTGGACTGCGGCGAAGGTGACGGAAGAGTCGGCCTATAATGTTTGCTGCGAGGATGATGAGGCTTGGCAGGCCCGTTTCGCCGTCGAAAAGCGCCTGATATTGGCGCCTTGCCAAACATCGCATGATTGGCTTCTCAAGATCACTGCGCGGTCGAATTACGGTGACGGAAGCGGACCAGATAGCATGGAAAGCCCGCAGCTTTGGGCCGAGGCCCGCGCGCTGGTTAGGGGTGCCTGATGCCAATGATCCCGGCTTAGGTCGGGCGCGATGTCCGAATCCGTTGCATCCGGTAGCATCCAATCACTTTTAAGATGGCCGGTAGCTTGGCTGGTGGACCCGCCACTCGCCAATTAAATCAAGGAAAAACAATGACTTATATTGGGGAGTGGTGGGTGACCCTGGAATCGAACCAGGCGTGGGTCTCCCCGGCGGAGTTACAGTCCGCTGCCGCACCTTGCAGCTCGTCACCCGACGCGCGGTGAATACCCATGGGGGGCTGGGGCGTCAAGCAGCTTTTTCGCCCCGCAGGACGCGAAGTTACGCAGCTGCGGGTGGCGGCTCTTGCCAAAGCGCGTCGCGCAACGCAGTTAGAGGGGGACGAAGGGGAACATGATGAAAAAACCGTCTTGGGTGATCGACAAGGAACGGGCAAAACGGGCGGCGTCGGCGGAAACCGTCTGGCTGTTCGGCCTGCATGCGGTGCGCGATGCGCTGATGAACCCGGCGCGGGAAAAACTGCGTCTGGTGCTGACAAAGAATGCCTCGGATAAGCTGACCGACGCAATTGCCGCCAGTGGTCTGGAACCCGAGGTCGTTGATCCGCGCAAATTCGATGCTCATGTAGAGCTCGCCGCCGATTCCGTGCATCAAGGTGCCGCGATGGAGGTTAAGCCGCTCGACTGGGGCAGCGTGGAAGATGTGGCGCTGACCGGTGAGGGGGCACCGCTAGTGGTGCTGCTCGACCGGGTGACCGATCCACATAACGTCGGTGCCGTGCTGCGTTCGGCCGAGGTATTCGGCGCCCGTGCGGTGATCGCGCCGCACCGCCATTCCGCGCCGGAAACCGGGGCGCTGGCCAAGACCGCCTCCGGTGCGCTGGAACGGCAACCCTATCTGCGGGTCGTCAATCTGGCCGACACGATGGAGGATCTGCGCAAGATGGGTTATATCCTGCTGGGTCTGGCCGGCGAGGCCGAGATGACGCTGGCCGAGGGGCTGGCCCATGTCGGCACGCGTCCCGTAGCCCTGGTGCTGGGTGCCGAGGGGCCGGGCCTGCGCGAGAAGACCCGCGAGACCTGCGACATGCTGGTGTGTATTCCCTTTACCGGCGGGTTCGGTTCGCTGAACGTGTCCAATGCGGCGGCGGTCTCGCTCTATGCGGCAACGAACCGTTAAAATCACAAAACCGGGATATTGTCCCGCTGCTCTTTAAATGGGCGGGTTCTGTCCTAAATATCATAGCAGGAACACGGCATCGGAACCGCTGTGTTTCAGTTCACTGTCCCTCGTTCCGCCACTGTGCGCCCGGCCTCTTGGCTCGGGCGCATTTTTCTGCACAGATTGACTG
>JAATGA010000038.1 GCA_015654855.1 Rhodobacterales bacterium | reverse complement strand
GGGCGTTCCCTCGGCGCCCTATGCCTATGCGCTGGATGCCAGCGGAGAGGCGACGCTCGGCCTGATCGAGGCCGATCCCTTCGCGGCCACCCCGCCCCCGCACGCCGTGCTGCCCGACGGCGACTGGGTGGCCTTGCAGGAAATCTGCTCGGGCTAAGGCGATCGCGACCTGCCGCTCCGCATGTCCCGGTGGGGTGGCCCGATGGCCCCCGGATCGCGCGCCGGTTCAGCCCTGTTTGCCGGGATCAAGCCGCAGCAGACGCAGCGCGTTCAGCGTCACCAGCACCGTCGCCCCCGTATCGGCCAGGATCGCGATCCACAGCCCCGTCAGCCCCAGGATCGAGGTGACGAGGAACACCGCCTTCAGCCCGAGCGCGATGGCCACGTTCTGCCGGATATTGCCCATCGTCGCCCGCGCCAGCCGGATCTGCGCCGGCACATCCGTCACCCGGTCGCGCAGGATCGCGGCATCCGCCGTTTCCAGCGCCACATCGGTGCCCGAACCCATCGCCACGCCGACCGTCGCCTGTTTCAGCGCCGGGGCGTCGTTGATGCCGTCGCCGATCATCATCACCCCGCCCCTGGCCGACATTTCGCGGATCGTGGCCAGTTTGTCCTCGGGCAGCATTTCGGCGCGGTAATCCATGCCGAGCGTGCCGGCGATGGCCGCGGCCGTCCGGGGATTGTCGCCGGTCAGGATCGTGGCGGACACGCCCATATCCTTCAACTGCCGCACCGCATCGGCGGCATCCGCGCGCGGCTCGTCACGCAGCGCGATCAGGCCAAGCGGTTCCTTGTCGCGATAAACCGCGACCACGGTCTTGCCCTGGCCCTCCAGTTCCGTGGCCCGCGCCTGGCCTTCGGGGTGCAACCCTCCTTCGGCCGTCGCATGGCGCGGGGACGAGACCCAGGCGAGCGCGTCGCCCACCAGCGCGCTGACGCCCTTGCCGGCAAGCGCCTTGCCCTCGCACGCGGGCAGAGGGATGACGCCCCGCTCGCCCGCGCGGCGCAGGATGGCCTGGGCCAGCGGGTGGCTCGATCCGCCCTCGACGGCCGCCGCGACGGCCAGCAGCGCCGCCTCGTCCAGCGCGCCGAAGGGCAGCGTGTCGGTGACCTCGGGCTTGCCATGGGTCAGGGTGCCGGTCTTGTCGAAGGCCACCTGTTTCACGCCCGCCGCCGCCTCGATCACCGCGCCGCCTTTCATCAGCAGCCCCCGGCGCGCCCCGGTCGACAGGCCGGAAGCGATGGCAGCCGGGACCGAGATCACCAGCGCACAGGGGCAGCCGATCAGCAAAAGCGCCAGGCCCCGATAGACCCAGGTGTCCCAGGGCTGCCCGAAAGTCAGCGGCGGGACCAGCACCACCAGCGCAGAGATGCCGACGATGGCGGGCATATACCAGCGGCTGAACCGGTCGATGAAGCGTTCGGTGGGGGCGCGCGCCTCCTCGGCGTCCTCGACCAGTTTGATGATGCGGGAAATCGTGTTGTCGGCGGCGGCTTTGGTGACGGTGACGCGGAGCGCCGCCTCAGCGTTGATGCTGCCTGCAAAGACCGGCTCGCCCGGGCCACGGGTGACGGGGACGCTTTCGCCGGTGACGGGGCTTTCGTCGATGCCGCTGGTGCCCTCAACGATGTCGCCATCTGCCGGGATGCGGTCGCCGGGGCGGACCAGCACCACCTGGCCGGGTTCCAGGCTTTCGGCCGGCACCTCGCGCATCGCCCCGCCGGTTTCCAGCAGCGCGGTCTTAGGCACCAGCGTCGCCAGCGCCCGGATCCCGTCGCGCGCCTTGCCGGCGGCGACGCCTTCCAGCACCTCGCCCACGGCGAAGAGGAAGACGACCAGCGCCGCCTCTTCCGCCGCGTCGATGAACAGCGCCCCGATGGCGGCGATGGTCATCAGCCCCTCGATGGTGAAGGGCTGGCCCATGCGCAGCGCGGCCCAGGCCCTGCGGGCGACCGGGGCAAGGCCGATCAGGCAGGCGAGGGTAAAGGCCCAACGCCCGACCTCGGCCGAGGTCAGCGCCTCGGCGATCCAGGCGAGCGTCAGCAGCGCACCGCTCAGGATGACGAGTTGCCCCTTGCCCGTGCGATACCAGGGCTCGCCCCGCTCGGACGGGTCTCCATGGGAATGCACATGGCCGGGGCTGCCATGGCCGGCGTCGGATTTGTCGGCGGAGGCGCCAGCCGGGGCGGCGTGATCGTGGTCCGCATGATCCCGCGCCTCATCCCCGCCATGAATGTGGCCATCGTCGTTACGGCCCGCATCCCCCTGCCCCGCAGCCGGAGCGGCGTCGGGAAGAACGAAAGCCTTCTTGCGCGGGGCTGCCTGCCCCTTCGGCGCGATGCCGTATCCCAGTTTCCGCACGACATCCTCGACAGCCCCGGCCCCGGTGGTCGAGGGATCGAGCGTCAGAGACAGGCGCTCGGCCATCAGTGCGACCTTCACCTCGCTGACGCCCGGCAGACGCCCGACCGCCTTCACGACCTTTGTCGTGCAGGCCGCGCAATCCATGCCGGTGACGGTCCATTCGCGCCGTTCGGGGTTTTGCGTCGTTTCGGTCGTGGTCGTCATAGCCGTCGCTCCTTCCGGGGAAGCTGATTCCCCCAATCGGCAACGGGTTTGCGACCTCTGGTAACTATAGCTGCAAGTGGTTTCGGAATCACGGCTTCGTGATGTGGCGATCCGGCGGCGCATATATGCCCCGTCCCGCCATGCCGCACCCCCGGAGGTTTTGCCCCCCCTACAAACCGTCCCACAGGATATTTTCAGACGGAAAATGAAGGGGGGCACCGGCCGTGGTGCCCCGAGCCGGGCGGGGTCAGAACTTGCGGGGCCGGGCCTTGCCCCCGCGCTGGCCCGGACGACCGGCGGTCGAACGGCCGGAGGACTTGACCGCAGCCTCCGCCGCCTGCTCGACCGCCTCCTGCCGGGCGAGCGGGTCATCGGCGACGGCAAGCTCCACCGCCTCCAGCCGTTTCACCTCGTCGCGCAAGCGCGCAGCCTCCTCGAACTCCAGGTTCTCGGCCGCCTTGCGCATATGCAGGCGCAGCGCGTCCAGATGCGCGGCAAGGTTCTGCCCGACATTGGCCTTGTCGACCCTGGCCGTTACACGCGCCTGGTCGGTGTCGCCCTGCCACAGGCCCGCCAGCACATCCTCGACGTTCTTCTTGACCGTCTGCGGGGTGATGCCGTGCTCGATGTTGTAAGCCACCTGCTTTTCGCGGCGGCGAGTCGTCTCGTTGATGGCGCGTTCCATGCTGCCGGTGATCCGGTCGGCATACATGATCACCCGGCCGTCGACGTTGCGCGCCGCCCGGCCAATGGTCTGCACCAGAGAGGTTTCCGATCGCAGGAACCCCTCTTTGTCCGCGTCGAGGATCGC
>JAATGA010000125.1 GCA_015654855.1 Rhodobacterales bacterium | reverse complement strand
CGCGACCCTCGTCGGACAATCCCGGCCAGGGGCTATCCTGCGCCACGCCAGCCACATGGCCGATCGCTTCGGTCTGGTGCTGCCCGCGACCCTGCCCCCCGGCGCGGTCGAGGCCGAGGTCGGGCGGTTGTCCGGCGCAGCGCTCGCCCGTCGGGCAGAGACAAGCGTCGCGCCCCGCGAAAGCTGCCGGAGTTGGAACGGCACGGCGCTGCTGCCGCGCGCCGCACTGCTGGCGGCGATTCTGGCGGTGCTGGCGGCGGCGGGGCCGGCCGGGCTTCTGGGCCTCGCCTGCGCCTGGGCCGTGTTGACGCTCGCCGCCTCGACCCTGCTGCGGATCGCCGCCCTGACGGCCACCCTGCGCCCGCCCCCGCCAGAACCGCCGCCACCGGTTCTGGCGCATCTGCCGGTCGTGTCGGTCATCGTCGCGCTGCACCGCGAAAGCGGTATCGCGGCGCGGCTGATCCGGCGGCTCGGCCGGCTGGACTATCCCCGCGACCGGCTGGAGATCCTGCTGGCGGTCGAGGCGGACGACCGCGCGACACGGGCCGCGCTGGAGCAGGCCGGCCTGCCCGGCTGGATGCGGATCGTCGTGGTGCCAGACGGCTTTCCCCGGACCAAGCCCCGGGCGCTGAACTATGCGCTGAACCATTGCCGGGGCACGATCATCGGGGTCTACGACGCCGAGGACGCACCCGAGGCCGACCAGATCGCCCGCGTCGTCGCTCGCTTCGCCGCGCGGGGGCCAGGGGTCGCCTGCCTGCAAGGCCAGCTCGACTACTACAATCCGCGCGTCAACTGGCTGTCGCGGTGTTTCACCATCGAATACGCCGCCTGGTTCCGCGTCATTCTGCCGGGAATTGCCCGGCTTGGCCTGCCGGTCCCGCTAGGCGGCACGACGCTGTTCTTCCGCCGCGACACGCTGGAGGAATTGGGGGGATGGGACGCCCATAACGTGACCGAGGATGCCGATCTGGGCATCCGCCTCGCCCGCCACGGCTATCGCACCGAACTGATCGACACCGTGACGGGAGAGGAGGCGAACTGCCGCCTTGTCCCCTGGGTCAAGCAACGCTCGCGCTGGATCAAGGGGTTCATGCTGACCTGGATCGTCCATATGCGCGAGCCGGGCCTTCTTTGGCGCCAACTCGGGCCGTGCGGATTTGCCGGATTCCAGGTCATGTTCCTCGGCTCGGTGTCTCAGGCGCTGCTGGCGCCGGTGCAGTGGTCGTTCTGGCTGCTGGTCCTCGACCTGCCGCACCCGCTGGCCCCATATCTGCCGCCGGGGGTGCTGACGGCGCTGGTCGGGCTGTTCCTGCTGTCCGAGGCGGCAGGGATCGCGGTGGGCCTTGTCGGCCTTGCCCGCACGCGGCACCGGCTCAGCCGGCTTTGGGTGCCGACGCTGCACTTCTATCACCCGCTCGCCGCGCTTGCGGCATGGAAGGCTGCATGGGAGTTGCTGACCCGGCCCTTCTGGTGGGACAAGACGGCGCACGGGCTGTTCGACACCAGCGCGGCGCAGACTTTGCCTGCGGGCGGCCCGCCGTCGGTGCCGGACTGAAGGTCGGGCGGCGACGGCGCGCCCCGCTGATATGCCGGACTCCGGCACGGACAGGCAGGGTCCTGTCGCCGATGCGGCCAGGCCGCCTGCGCTAGCGTGTGCGCAATTCGCCCGCGTCGACCATCAGCCGCGTCTCGAACGCCTTCGAGATATGCCGGCGCAAAGCCTCCTGCGCCTCGGCGCCGTCATGCTTTTCGATCGCCCGGACGATGCGGTCATGCTCTTCCAGCGCGACCGAATCCCGGCCCTCGGCCGCGAAAGAGGTCGTCGCCATCAACGCCATCGACCGGTGCAGCAGGTCGAGTTGCTGCACCAGAAACCGGTTGTGCGAGGCAAGGTGGATCTGCCGGTGGAACCTTTTGTTCGCCCGCGACAGCGCACGCGGATCGGCCCCCAGCAGCCCGTGATCCTCGTCGGCCATGGTGCGCAGAACGCGGATTTCCTCTTCCGTCGCATGGCGCGCGGCCAGCCGCGCCGCCAGCCCCTCAAGCTCGGTGCGGACGGCGTAAAGCTCGGCCAACTGGTTGTGGTCCAGCGAGGCGACGATCAGGCTGCGCCCGTCGCGGCTGAGCATCGACTGGGTTTCCAGCCGTTGCAGCGCCTCGCGCACCGGGGTGCGGCTGACGCCGAGCCGTTCGGCCAGTTCCGATTCGACCAGCCGGTCGCCGGGTTTGTAGACGCCGCTCTCGATCGCCTCGAGGATCAGCGTATAGGCATCCTTCTGCACCGCTGTCTCCTCAGGCGTCACGGTTCTGTCACGCGGACACTAGCGACGGTCGGTGCGCCCGTCCACCCGGCCCATTGCCGCGCCCTCCGCGCAGGGGCGTCCCCCAGCCATCCGGCCCCGGCTTGCCGTGCCGCCACGCGGGGCGTAGGGTCGCGGGCATGACACGCAGCCCCCTCTCCGACGGTCCCGAACGGGCCGCAGCCGCCCCCGGTTTCGCCCTGTCGGACTTCGATCATGTGACGACCTGGGTCTTCGACCTCGACAACACGCTCTATCCGCCCTCGGCACGGCTTTTCGACCAGATCGAGGTCAAAATGACCGCATGGGTGATGGCGAACCTGTCGGTCGACCGGGCCGAGGCCGACCGGCTGCGCCGCCATTACTGGCAGGCGCATGGCACCACCCTGGCCGGGCTGATGGCGGAACACGGGGTCGATCCGGCGGGCTATCTCGACGCGGTGCATGATATCGACCTGGGCGGGCTGGCCATCGACACAGCGCTTGCCACGCGGATCGCGGCGCTGCCGGGGCGGCGGATCGTCTTCACCAACGCCGATGTCCGCTATGCCGGCCGGGTGCTGGCCGCCCGGGGCCTGAGCGGGCTTTTCGACGCGCTTTACGGCGTCGAGGAAGCCGGCTTTCACCCCAAGCCCCGACCCGAGGCCTATGCCCGCGTGATCGCCGCCGACGGGTTCGAGCCGGCCCGCGCCGCGATGTTCGAGGACGACGCCCGCAACCTCGCCGCACCGCATGATCTGGGGATGCGGACGGTGCATATCGCGCCCGCGCCGGTTGCGGGGACGCATGTGCATCACCATGCGACCGATCTGTCGGATTTCCTCGGCCGGCTGTTGCGGGCCTGACGCGCGCCCCGGGCGG
>JAATGA010000453.1 GCA_015654855.1 Rhodobacterales bacterium | reverse complement strand
GCGCGGCATCTTCGCCACGCTCTCGGTCGAGGAAAACCTGACCCTGCCGCCGGTCGTGGCCCCGGGCGGCATGACGGTCGAGGAAATCTACCACCTGTTCCCGAACCTTGCCGAGCGCCGCAAAAGCCCCGGCACAAAGCTGTCGGGGGGCGAACAGCAGATGCTGGCCATGGCCCGCATCCTGCGCACGGGCGCGAGATGCATCCTGCTCGATGAGCCCACCGAGGGTCTGGCCCCGGTCATCATCCAACGCATCGGCGAGGTTCTGGTCGAACTCAAGTCGCGCGGCATGACCGTGGTGCTGGTCGAGCAGAACTTCCGTTTCGCCTCCAAGGTCGCGGACCGTTTCTACCTGATGGACCATGGCAAGATGATCGCTGAATTCCCGGTGGCGGATCTGCCAGTGCAGATGGGCCTTCTGAACAAAGAACTGGGGGTCTGACATAATGATGATCTTTGGAATCCCTATCCAGGCCTTTATGGGACAGTTGCTGATCGGCCTGATCAACGGTTCGTTCTATGCGCTGCTGTCACTGGGTCTGGCCGTCATCTTCGGCCTGCTCAGGGTCATCAACTTTGCCCATGGCGCGCAGTACATGCTGGGCGCCTTCGCCGCGCTGCTGCTGGCGATGTACGGTGGGGTCAGCTACTGGATCGCACTGGTGCTGGCGCCGGTGTTCGTCGGGCTGGCGGCGGCGGTGGTCGAACGCACCATGCTGTCGCGGCTCTACAAGCTCGACCATCTCTATGGAATGCTGTTCACCTTCGGCCTGGCTTTGGTGATCGAGGGTACGTTCCGCTATTTCTTCGGCGCCTCGGGCAAACCATATCCGGCACCTTCGGCGCTGACCGGGGCGACCAATCTGGGCTTCATGGTCCTGCCGAACTATCGCGCCTGGGTCATTGTCGCCTCGCTGACCGTCTGCCTCGCGACCTGGGCGCTGATCGAGCGCACCAGACTTGGCGCCTATCTGCGGGCCGCGACCGAAAACCCGACCTTGGTGCAGGCCTTCGGCATCAACGTGCCATTGCTCTTGACGCTGACCTATGCGCTCGGCGCGGGGCTTGCGGCTTTTGCCGGGGTGCTGGCGGCGCCGGTCTATCAGGTCTCGCCGCTGATGGGGTCGAACATCATCATCGTGGTCTTTGCCGTGGTCGTCGTCGGCGGCATGGGCTCGATCATGGGGGCGATCGTGACCGGCTACCTTCTGGGCATCGCCGAGGGCCTGACCAAGGTCTTCTATCCCGAAGCCTCGAACATCGTGATCTTCGTCATCATGGCGATCGTTCTGATCCTGCGGCCCGCGGGCCTATTCGGAAAGGATGTCTGATATGGCACATGCCACCACACCGGCCGCAGGCCCCGATGCGCCTGCCATCGCCGTTCATCCGCAGGCGGGCCGCATCCGCGCGGGCATCCTGTTGGCGCTGCTGGCGCTTTCGCTGGTCGCGCCAATGGTGGTCTATCCGATCTTCCTGATGAAGCTCTTGTGCTTCGCCCTGTTCGCGGCCGCCTTTAACCTGTTGCTGGGGTATACGGGGCTGCTGTCGTTCGGACATGCGGCGTTCTTTGGGGGTTCGGCCTATTTCACCGCACATGCGGCCAAGGTCTGGGGGCTGACGCCGGAATTTGCGATCCTCACCGGGGTCGCGGGCGCGTCGCTGCTGGGGCTGGTGATCGGGTTGATCGCGCTGCGCCGTCAGGGGATCTATTTCACCATGATCACGCTGGCACTGGCGCAGATGTTCTATTTCTTTTGTCTGCAGGCCCGGTTCACCCACGGCGAGGACGGCATCCAGTCCGTTCCGCGCGGCTATCTGTTCGGTTTGATCGACCTGAGCCACACTGCGACCATGTACTATTTCGTGCTGGCGGTGTTCCTGATCGGGATGATCGTGATCTGGCGCTTTGTGAACTCGCCCTTCGGCATGATCCTGAAGTCGATCCGCGAAAATGAGAACCGCGCCATCTCGCTGGGGTACTCGGTCACGCAGTACAAGCTGGGGGCGTTTGTCATGTCGGCGGCGCTCGCGGGTCTTGCTGGCGGGGTCAAGGCGCTGGTCTTCCAGTTCGCGACCCTGACCGACGTGTCCTGGCAGATGTCGGGCGAGGTCGTGCTGATGACCTTGCTGGGCGGCATCGGCACGCTGCTGGGGCCGGCCTTTGGCGCGGGCCTGGTCGTGACCTTGCAGAACTATCTGGCGACCTCGAACTTCCCGGTCACCATCATCACCGGGATGGTCTTCATGGTCTGCGTGCTGGTCTTCCGCCGGGGGCTGGCAGGCGAATTCTATGCCTCGCGCCTTGGGCGCAGGCTGGGCTTCAACCCGGAGAACTGACGACCCCTAAGCGCCGTAAATTCCCGAACCTCGCCGGTGGGCCCGTGCCCGTCGGGCATGGAGAGACTGCGATGGAAAACTATGATTACATCATCATCGGCGCGGGCTCGGCGGGCTGCGTCCTGGCGAACCGGCTGTCCGCCGATCCCCGCAACCGGGTACTGCTGCTCGAGGCCGGGGGGCGCGACAACTACCACTGGATCCATATTCCGGTGGGCTATCTCTACTGCATTTCCAACCCGCGTACCGACTGGTGTTTTTCGACCGAGGCCGAGCCGGGCCTGAACGGACGCAGCCTGAACTATCCGCGGGGGCGTGTGCTGGGCGGCTGCTCGTCGATCAACGGCATGATCTACATGCGCGGACAGGCGGCGGATTACGACCACTGGCTCCAGTTGGGCTGCACCGGCTGGGGTTGGGACGATGTTCTGCCGATCTTCCGTGGACATGAGGATTTCCATCTGGGCGCCACGGATCTGCATGGCGCGGATGGCGAATGGCGGGTGGAAAAGGCGCGCGTCCGTTGGGCGGTGCTGGATGCCTTTCTGGATGCCGCGGAACAGGCAGGCATCCCCAAGACCCCCGATTTCAACTGCGGCACCAATGAGGGCGGCGGTTATTTCGACGTGAACCAGCGGTCCGGCATCCGTTGGAGCACCGCCAAGGCCTTCCTGCGCCCCGCAATATCGCGCCCCAATCTGCGGGTGCTGACCGGCGCACAGGTCAGTCGCCTGCTGTTCGCCGAAGGCGAGGTCACCGGCGTCGAATATGATCTGGGCGGGCGTCTGGTTCAGGCACGGGCTGCGGCCGAGACGGTGCTGTCGGCGGGAGCCATCGGCTCGCCCCATATCCTCGAACGCTCGGGGATAGGCCGGGGTGACGTGCTGGCGGCCGCCGGGATCACTCCGCTTGTCGAGGCGCCTGGCGTGGGCGAGAACCTGCAGGACCATTTGCAGCTGCGCCTGATCTACAAGGTCAGGGGCGTGCCGACGTTGAACGAAAAGGCCAGCCGTTTCTGGGGCAAGGCCGCGATCGGACTGGAATATGCGCTGCGCAGGTCTGGGCCGATGTCGATGGCGCCGAGCCAGGTGGGGATCTTCACCCGGTCTGGTCCCGACAAGGAAACGCCCGATCTGGAATATCACGTCCAACCTGTCAGCCTCGACAAATTCGGGGATGCGGTCCACAGCTTCCCGGCTATGACCGCCTCGGTATGCAATCTGCGACCCGAAAGCCGGGGGTCCGTCCATGCCCGCAGCGCCGACTCCCGCGCCGCCCCGGCGATCCGGCCGAATTACCTCACGACCGAAGGCGATCTTGAGGTCGCGGCCAGGTCGATCCGCCTGACCCGCCAGATCGCGGCGCAACCGGCCTTCGCGCGCTTTTCCCCGCAGGAATACCGGCCCGGCCCGGATTACCAGACCGATGCCGATCTGCGGCGCGCGGCGGGGGAAATCGGCACGACGATCTTTCACCCCGTCGGCACCTGCCGCATGGGCACTGATCCCGACGCCGTGGTCGACCCCCGCCTGCGGTTCCGGGGCCTCGGCCGCCTGCGCATCGCAGATGCCTCGATCATGCCCACCATCACCTCGGGCAACACCAATTCCCCCACGATCATGATCGCGGAAAAGGCGGCGGGAATGATCCTCGCCGACAACCGCTGATCGCCCTGCAGGAGCAATCACAATGACACAGACCGTCGCCTTCATCGGCCTTGGCAACATGGGCGGCCCGATGGCGGGCAATCTGGTCAAGGCCGGGTTCACCGTCGCCGGCTATGACCCTGTGCCCCAGGCCCGCACCGCCGCCGCCGCACGCGGCATCACCATCCGCGACACGGCGGTCGAGGCCGTTCGCGGCGCAGATATCGTCGTGACCATGCTGCCCTCGGGCGCGCTGGTCCGGCAGGTATGGGCCGAAATCGCACCCGATGTCGCCAATGGTACGCTGGTGATCGACTGTTCCACCATTGATGTCGACAGCGCGCGCGCGGCGCATGCCCTGTTCGCCGGGCGCTGCGACACGCTGGACGCGCCTGTTTCGGGTGGCACCGGCGGTGCTGAGGCCGGCAGCCTGACCTTCATGTTGGGCGGCAGCGAACATGCCGTCCACCGCGCCCTTCCAGTCCTGCGGCCGATGGCGGGACGGATCGTGCCTTGTGGCGGCCCGGGCAATGGCCAGGCTGCCAAGCTGTGCAACAACATGATCCTCGGGATCTCGATGATCGCGGTGTCCGAGGCTTTTGTTCTGGCCGAAAAGCTGGGGCTCAACCATCAGGCGCTGTTCGATGTGGCTTCGGTCTCGTCAGGCCAATGCTGGGCGCTGACCACCAATTGCCCGGTCCCGGGGCCGGTGCCGACCTCTCCCGCCAACCGCGACTATCGGCCGGGATTCGCCACCCGCCTGATGCTGAAGGACCTCACCCTCGCCAGCCAGGCCGCCAAGGACGCGGGCGCTGCAACCCCGCTCGGCGCGCATGCCGCGGAAATATACGCAAGGTTCGATGCCGACGGAGGCGACGGGCAGGATTTCTCCGCAATTGTCTGTCACCTTCGAAACAGCTGAGTCCCGCCTGTTTGATCCCCCAGTTTACTGGTGCGATCCTTTCTGTGGAATGGAGGGAAGCCCTGCGGGACAGGTTCGTCAGGGGAGCACTACGATCACGTTCGCCGTCGGAGCAGCGATATAGCGATCGCAAACTTCGCTCGCACAACTGAGCCGGGACCCGGGCATCGACCCCGGGACGGTCGCAAAGTGGCGGAAGCGCG
>JAATGA010000268.1 GCA_015654855.1 Rhodobacterales bacterium | reverse complement strand
TTCGCCGGGCAGGAACAGGCGCATCGGATCCATCGGACGACGGATGTATTCCTGCCATGCCGCAGGCATGTATTTCAGGAAAGCCTCGCGGTTCGGCCAACCATGGTGAATGTCACAATCGACGACAGGACCGGCATAGGGAGAGACGATCCCCTTCGGCCGCCATCCCCGATCCTCCTGATCTAGGGTCATAAGCTTGCTCCTTGGCCAAAGGCCTGATTCACTTGCGCGTTTGCTGGAAGCCTTTGCGGCTGCCATCGACGACACCGAAGAAGCAGCACCACTCGCCCGTCATCACCGCAGGCCGACTGCGCAACCCAAAGATCAGGCCATCCTCGGGGGCCAGGATCTCCGCCGCCACATCGCCGAAAAGCGAATAGATCGTGCCGATCAATGTCCCCTTCGGCACGATCGTTTCCAGCGGCAGGTCCTTTGCGCCAACGAAGATGCCGCTCACCGGCGCCAGGAGGGCGTTCTGCCGCCCGATCCGCCATTCCGGCGCATATTCGGCCGTGCCCTCGATCATACCGTAATGCCGCAGCACGTTAAGAAAGCTTTCGAGGTATTCGTCCACGATATCATGCAGATCATTGGTCAGCGTACGGCAGTTTCCGCCGAGCTCGACGGTGATCGTCGGCACCTGTGCATGGTTCGTCAGCGCCGCGTTCGGTGTCCCCCCCTTGACCGAGCTGGTGAAAACCAGCGACCACCGCGGCCCCATCGCGGCGGCCAGTTCACGACAGCCGTCATTGTCGGGGGCAAAGATCATATGCGACAGGAAGCAGGTCTGGCCGCCAGAATGCAGCGAGACCTGCATATCGACCTTGTCCTTCATCTCGACCCAATGGGCGTTGGCGATACGTTCCGACAGGCGGCCATCGGCCTTGCCCGGGTAGTTACGGTTCATGTCGTAGGTGAAGGTGTCGTCGGGGTTGCCACGCTCGCCCCGGCTGAAGGCGCCGGGGTTCTGGGCCGGGATCGCCACAACCGTGCCGCAGACCTGGGCCGGGTCCAGGGCCTCGAACAACCGGAAGATGCCGAGCGTGCCTTCGGGCTCGTCGCCGTGAATCGCGGCGTTCAGCCACAGGCGCGGGCCGGGCCGGGCCCCATGACAGATCAGGACAGGCACCCCGCCCATGGTGCCATCCATACCGATATCGGTCGGAATGATCCCACGGGCGATGGTTCCGGGCTGTGCTTCGGCAGTTCCAACACGAAAGGCTTCGGTCTGGCTTTTGGCTTGGGTCACTTTACTTTTCCTTTTTCAGCATGTCAGGCGGTGCGCTTGCGCAGCAGCCCGGTAAGAACGACGGCGAAGGCCGAGAGCAGCATCAGCAACGTCGCGATGGCGGCCAGAGTGGGACGGACATTCAACTGGATGTCGTCCCACATCACCTTGGGCAGGGTCTGGAATTGCCCGTTGGTCATGAACAACGCGATCACCAGATCGTCGAACGAGGTGATGAAGGCGAAAAGTGATCCGGCCAGAACCCCCGGCGCGATCAACGGCAACGAGACATACACGAATGCCCGCGCGGGCGAGGCCCCCAACGTCGCGGCAGCCTGTGTCAGACGCGTGTCGAAGCTGGCCAGAACCGTCGCCACGCTAATCAGCACCAGCGGCAACCCGAGGGTCGCATGGACCAGGATCAACGCCACTGGCGTGTTGGCAATGCCAAGCCGCGCAAAGAAGTAGAGCGAGCCCACCGCGATCAGGATTCGCGGCAGCAACAGCGGCGACAGATACATCAGCGTCAGAGCCGAGCGCGCTCGTGCCCCCATCATCTGCAATCCGAACGCCGCCATGACCCCTAGGGCACCGCTGACCACCGCCGCGCCGATCCCCACCAGAACCGAATTCGTCAGCCCCGTCATCCAGGCCGGGCTATGGAACACTTCGGCATACCAGCGCAGCGACAGGCCGGGCGGCGGAAAGACCAGATAGCCCGCCGACGACAGCGAAGCCACGACGATGATGCCCAGCGGCAAGACCAGATAAACCAGCACCGCCCAGCCGACGAGCCAGGACAGGATCGGCATCAGGCGCAGCATGACGAACCCCGAGCCGAAACGTTTGGAAAACGCCAGCGACAGACGTTCGGCCCCATCGCGCAGCCGACCGGCACGGGCCATCCGCCGAGTAGAGGTCGCACCCCCGGCGGCAGTCGCCCGTCCACCGGCGAAAGCGCTCCACAGCCCTTCGACCCCGGCCACGCGGATATACAGCCCGTAGACCAGCACCGACGCCAGCAGCAGCAGCAACGCCAATGTCGCGGCGAAGCCCCAATCAAGGAGCAGGCTGACCTGCTGTTCGATGCTTTGCGCGAGCATGGTGCTGCCGGTGCCCCCCAACAGCGACGGGGTAATGTAGAAGCCGAGCGACTCGATGAAGATCAGCAGCGTCGCCGACAATACGCCGGGCATCGACAGCGGCAGCGCGATCAGAACAAAGGACT
>JAATGA010000531.1 GCA_015654855.1 Rhodobacterales bacterium | reverse complement strand
GTCGCCATCGGCGCCATCACCTTTACCGGTTCCGTGATCGCGTTCGCGAAGCTGTCGGGGCGCATGTCCGGCAAGCCGATCATCCTGCCGCTGCGCCACCTGATCAACCTGGCGCTGTTCGCGCTGCTCATCTGGCTGATCTACTCGTTCTATCTGTCGGGCGGCGAGCCGTTGCTGTTCTGGGCGATCACCGCCTCGCGCAGGGTGCTTTTTCCGGCGCGGGTCAGGAACTGGGCCAGCGTTGACTGGTGGCCATTGGTCGAAAGCTCGCCCACCGGCTGATCAAGATCGAACTGCGAGAAATCTATGTTGATGTTCCAGCCAAGGCGCGCCAGCCGGGCCTCGATGTTGCGTTCGGCCAGAACGGCGCGCTGGTCGGCAAGCCAGCGGGCCTGCGACTCCGTTTCAGAGACGATGGGGGACAGCAGGAACAGGATCTTGCAGTCGTCGGGGTTGCGCCCCTGGGCGACCATGCTGGCGCGCACGTCGTCGCGGTACTGCTTCATGTTCGCAACTCCGACCGGGGCCGCGACGATGGTATCGGCATGGCCCGCGGCAAAGGTCTTGCCCTTGGTCGAGCCACCGGCCTGCGCGATCACCGGGCGCCCCTGTGGACAGGGCCCCGAGTTCAGCGGCCCGCGCGACGAATAGTATTGGCCGACATAATCAATGGAGTGAACCTTGCCGGGGTCGAACAGCACGCCATTCTTGCGGTCGTCCAGCAATGCGCCGGGTTCCCAGCTGCTCCAAAGCTGCTTGACGATCTGTACGTATTCTTCGGCCATGTCATAGCGGATGTCGTGGTCGGGCAGCTTGTCCATGCCGAAGTTCTGCGCTGAGAGGTCCGAACTGCCGGTGACCATGTTCCAGCCCGCGCGGCCGCCCGAGATCTGGTCGATGCTGCCGATGATGCGCGCGGTCAGGTAGGGGGCATAGGCGAAGGTGGACAGTGTGGGCACGATGCCCAGGCGCGACGAGACAGCGGCCAGGATCGACCCCACGACCGCCGGGTCCTGGCGCGGCGTGCACATGCCGGTCTTCAGGAAGATGTCGCGCGAATTCTGCCAGGTCTCGCCGATGTAGATCGAATCCTCGATCAGAAGATAGTCGAAGCAGGCGCGTTCGAGGGATTGGACAAGATCCTTGAACAGCGACAAGCCCATCCAGTCCTGCCCGATATTGCCGGTCCAGGGTTCGCCCCAGGCCTGCACGCTGGATCCCTGCAAGAACCACGCAAGGTGAAAAGGAGTCTGCATTGTACCCATCCTGAGATCATAGATGCTTTGGGGGTGCTTTAATGTACATATAAATTCAATACATTATATATCATTATGGCACAATACGGAGCGATATGCCACAGTTAAGCAGCAAAAGCGGGCAATTATGAGTGTATTGCTCATATTATGCGCCAAAAAATGCACCATTATGTCCGTTAACGGCAAGCATCACGAAGCTTCCGACCTGAAGCATGGCTTGGCTGCGGTTGGGCATGGCAACCTCGACCGATTGCCCGTCGGACAGCCGCACCGAAAGGATGCGCGTCGGCCCAAGCAAAGTGGTCTGCTCCAGCACGCCCCGCATCGTGCCGGTGTCGGTGCGGATACCGTGATCGGCGCCGACCATCTCGATGCTTTCGGGCCTCAGGCAAAGCTCGGTCGCGCCAGCTTGCCCTGACGGCAATGCGGGCACCGCGATTTCCCATCCGCCGGGCGTTCGGAACACCGGGCCCGCGGCGCCGGTGACAAAGCTGCCGTCAAGCCAGTTGACGCGCCCCATAAATTCGGCGGTGAACCGATCCTGCGGTTGCCAGTAAACCTCGTCCGGGATGCCTTGTTGCAGGATGCGGCCCGCGCGCATGACGAAGATACGCTGGCCTAGGCTCATCGCTTCTTCCTGATCGTGGGTCACGACGATCGCGGTGGTGCCTGTCTCTGCCAGAAGGTCGCGCAGTTCGGTGCGCAGATCCTGACGCAAGCGCGCGTCCAGCGCCGACAGCGGCTCGTCGAGCAGCAACAGTTCGGGCCGGGTCGCCATGGCGCGGGCAAGCGCCACGCGCTGTTGCTGGCCACCGCTCAACTGATCCGGGCGGCGGTCGGCCATGCCCTCCAGGCGCACCAGACGCAGCATCTCGGTCACGCGGGCTGCGACCTCGGCCTTTGGCGTGCCACGATAGCGAAGGCCATAGGCGATGTTCTCGGCCACGGTCATGTGCGGGAACAGGGCATAGTGTTGGAACAGCAGCCCGACGTTGCGCTGATAGGGGCGCAGCCCCGCCATATCGCGGCCTCCCAGCAGCACGCGCCCGGCGTCGGGTTGTTCGAATCCCGCGATCAGCCGCAGGATCGTGGTCTTGCCGCAGCCCGAGGGGCCAAGCAGCGCGATCGTCTCGCCCTGCTTGACGCTGAAGCCAACTCCGTCAAGCGCGGTGACTGCGCCGAATTGCTTTGTCACCGCGTCGAATTCCAACGTGTCGGTCACGAATTTTCCTTTTCCGAGCGATAAAGGCCCTGGCCGATAACGCGGTCGATCCCGAGTGTCACGTCAAGGATCAGCACCACGAAGGCGGTAAAGACCATCGCCATGACCGCAATCGCCGCGATCGTCAGGTCAAAGGCCGCCCGCATATGGGTGACCAGGGCAACCGGCAGGGTGATGTTCTGGCGGTCGACGAGGAACATGCTGACCGCCACGTCATCAAGCGAGATCGCCAGCGTGAAGATCGCGCCGGTGATGATGCCAGTGCGGATCAGCGGCAGCGTGACCGAGCGGAACGCTTGCCATTCGTTGGCGCCAAGGATGGCCGCCGCCTCTGTCAGGCGCCTGTCCTGCCCGACCAGCGAGGCCATGCAGGCCCTGATCGCATAGGGCAGAGTGATGACGATATGCCCCAGCATCAGCCGTCCGATACCCGAGGTGATCCCCAGCCGCGCCAGCACCAACAGCAGACCAAAGCCGATGACCACCGCCGGCACGACCAGCGGTGACAGAAACAGCTGCGCCAACAGCCGCGAGCCGGGCAACCGGCCCGAGGTAATGGCCACCGCTGCCGCCGTGCCGGCGGTGGCGTTGAGCGCCACCGCCACCAGCGCCACGACAAGGCTGGTCGCGAAAGAGGGGCCTATGTAATCCGAGGTGAAAACCTTGGCGTACCATTGCAGCGAAAGGGATGGCGGTGGCAACTGGCCCAGAAAGGGGCGCGAATCCAGCGACATCACAACCGCGACCACCAAAGGCAGCAGCAGAAAGACCAGGGTCACGCCAAGCAGTGCCCAGATCAGGCCCCCGGCGAGCCTGTCCTGCCAGGCG
The DNA here is from genome assembly GCA_015654855.1 of Rhodobacterales bacterium. Lineage (GTDB taxonomy): Bacteria > Pseudomonadota > Alphaproteobacteria > Rhodobacterales > Rhodobacteraceae > JAATGA01. Next base: position 2,560 of record JAATGA010000531.1, on the reverse strand, counting down.
CCGCGCATAACCGTATTGGAACCGATGCTCATCGGGCCGCCCTCGCCACCAGCAGGATCGTGATCAGGGACAGCGCCAGCATCACGACCGAAATCGCGGCGCCGCTTGGATAGTTCGCGATCTCGCTGAAGCGGGTGTAGATCATGTTGGAGACGAAGTTTACCCTGCCACGGCCCAGCACCAGCGGGATGACAAAGGCGCTGATTGCATAGGTCAGGGCGATCAGCCAGGCCGAGACCAGCGCCGGACGCACCATCGGCAGGGTGATGTCCAGGTGCACCCGCCAGCGCGGGGCGCCAAGGCAGCCTGCCGCATCAAGCAGGCGCGGGTCAAGGTTTTGCACCGCGCCGACCAGGCTGAGCACCGCCACGGGCAGCGCCGCATGGACCAGCCCCGCAGCCACCACGAATTCGATATAGCCGCGTCCGTTCGGATTGATGCCAAGCGCCAGCAGCACCGGGCGGAACGGCCCGACTGCGCCAAAGGTCATCGAGATGGCATAGATCTTGACGAGCACGCTCAGGAATACCAGCGCGAAGGTCAGCCCCAGCATGAGCGACCGCAGCCGGGGCGACAGGCGGCGCACGATGGCCCAGGCCATCGGCATTGCGATTGCCGTTGCGACCGTCGCGGTCGCGATCCCCAGCCACAGGGTCTGCCAGACCAGCCCCAGGAAGGCCGGGGTCAACAGTTGCCGATAGTTTTCGCCCGTCAGCCCCATCCCCTCGACCGCGCCGATGCGGCCGGGCACAAAGACATCCAGGCTTTGCCGTGCAAGCAAGGCAAGTGGCGCGGCAAAGCCTGCGCAGATAAGGGTGAGCCCCGGCAATATCAGCCAGAGCGCACCCAAGGCTTTGCCGTTTCCTGCGGTCATGTCAGAGCAGCGGCGCAATTTCCTCTTCCCAGCGGCGCGCCCAGTTGTCCTGTTCGGCCAGTACGACGCCGTAATCGGGGACATAGACGAACTGCTCGAATTCGCCGGGGCCATAGGCCAGATGAGCCAGCTTTTCAGGCGCCTTGGTCCTGATGTTCAGCGGTGCCTCGCCCGCGACATCGGCGTAAAGCGCGCTCATCTCGGGGCTGATGGCAAAGTCGATGAATTTCAGCACCGCCGCCTTGTTGGGGCGGTTCTTCATCACGCCAAAGCCGCTTTGGTACATGAAGGTCTTCATCGCTGCCGATTTGGTCAGGCGGCTGACGGGGAAGTGCGCCGCGACCGCGGCCCAGCCCGGTTCGGCGAAAAAGCCCACCGAGGTTTCGCCCGAGGTCAGCGAGTTGGTGAAGTCGACATCCGTGCCGGCGACGCGGCCGATGTTGCCGGATTTCGCCAGATCCGCCATCAGCTTCCAGCCCGGGTCCATGTCCTTTTCGCTGCCGCCGGCATGAAGGGCCAGCGCCACGATCTGTAGCATCATGCTTTGCGTCGGGCCGGGCCAGCAGATCTGACCGCGCAGGTCCGGCGAAAACAGGTCGTCGACCGAGGCGACCGAGACCGGCGAGATGTCGCTGCGATAGCCGAAATACATGCCGCCCACGGCGCGCGGCACTGCCTTGATGTTGCCGGCGGCGTCACGCAGCAGGATATTTTGCGGCAAGTCCGCCAGGTTGGGAACGTCGGCCGGGTCGATGGTTTCAAGCCAGTCCTCGGCGATCATCGAGTTAAACGACCCTTCCCAACCCGCCACATAATCATAGGCGACCTCGGGCCAGGCAGCCTTGATCTGCGGCAGGATCGCGGCCGCGCCGCCCTGGTGCAGCACCCAGTCGAAGGTGGCATCGGCTTGCCGGGCTGCGATCTGCTTCATCGCATCGACGATTTCGCCGCCCCATTCGACCGCGACCAGCGGCACCGGCCCGGATTGGGCGAATGCGCGGCCCAAAGGCATGGCGGTCAACAGGCCGGCGACACCGGCGCTGGCAAGAAGACTGCGGCGCGTAAGATCTTCAGACATTATCGGCTCCGACTGAGGGCACTGGGTGCGTGTTCGGGTTGAGATTGCATCAAGATTTTCAGATGCGAATTAATGTATTTTAATTGTAGGATAGTTTCGCGGAAAAGTACTCATTTTGAGGCATTTTTGGGGAGTTTTGATGCAACATTGAGCATGCAATATGCGGTCATTATATTGTTATAGACCGGTTTTTGCCGCGAGGTCCGCCAAATACCCTATCCCGAATGTTCACATGCTGACGGATGGCATCCCGCTTGCCTATAGCCCGAAGGTGCACCCCGCAGTCGAAGTTCGTGTTCAGCGGGCAAGACCTCGGGGCCAGGCGGTTCGCAAGGACTTCGACATGCAGGGCATTGACGATGTGTTTCCAGGCGTCGAGGCTCCTGCCGGGTCCATTTTTTTCATAAATCCGGTGAGGAGGTTCATCTTGCGTATCCTGCATGACAGGTGGATGGATGAGCAGACCGGCAGCACCGATCTGCAAGGTCAGGAACTTGCCCGGCCTTTAGCGAAGCGCTCAGGCGCCGGGGCGCGCTGACGATCTGGCTCAACCCCGAGATGATATGGGACGCCACGCCGATATGCTGGCGTGGTCGCCGGCAGGCTTG
>JAATGA010000040.1 GCA_015654855.1 Rhodobacterales bacterium | reverse complement strand
CGTGCGGACGTGGATGGCCGGACCGATCGGGCGCGCCATCATGTCGCCCATGCCGAGGATGAGCCGGTTTGCATCGACCGGCGTCGGCGCGAGGTGCTGCTTGCGCGCGAAGGCGAGAAGCTGCTGGGTGAGCTCGGCGCCGCGGGCCGCCGCCCGCATCGCCATCTGCAGATGGCGTTGGGCGCGTTCGTCCCCGACGCGCCCGGCGGCGAGCTCGAGTCCGCCGGAGATCGCGGTCAGCAGGTTGTTGAAATCATGCGCGATCCCGCCGGCAAGCTGGCCGATCGCCTGCATCTTCTGGCTTTGCGCGAACTGCGCCTCAAGCGTCTTCATCGCGGTTGCGTCCTGAAGCACGGCCAGTACCCCCGGCCTCCCCATCTCGACGATACGCCGCAGCGTGACTTGCAGAAAGCTTTCGCCCCCGCCGCCATGCAGGCTCAGCATCTCCGAGCCGCCGGAATTGCGCCCCGCGGCCACATCGGCAACCCAGTCGCCGACCGGTCGCCCCAACCCTTCCACCAGATCGTGGAGCATCGGCGCGTCGCCCGTTTCCAGCCCCGCCAGGTCGCGCGCCGCGCGGTTGGCCGCCCGCAGCGCACCATCCGGGGCGAATTTCATCAGCGCCACCGGCACATGTTCGAAATCTGCCAGAACCTGTTCGGCATCGGGATGGTTCGGCACCGGCATCAGATAGATCTCGCGTCGTTCACCCACCCCCTCGACCTCGGCCAGGATGGCACGCACCGGGCCAGAGGCGGCGGAAACCTCCACCTCCTCGCCCGCGCGAAAGCCAGGATCGGCGAAAACCCTGTCGAGCCGCTTGGGTCGCCCGCCGAGCAGCCGCCGCATCGCCTCGTTGGTGAAAAGCACCACGCCGTTCTTGTTCGCGACCAGCATCGGCAGGCTCAGCGTTTCGGCGCCACGCCCGGTGCCGCCGCGATCCTGAAATTCGTCCAGCCGCCAGAGAAAGCGGTCGCTGGCAATGCGGTGGACGGCAAGCCGCATCTGGCCCCGACGGCTGGCCACATCCTCGCGCGCGGCGCCATGACCGGCGGCACGGCTTTGCAGCCGGTAAAGCACCGCCGAAGGGCTGGCGAAGCTGTCGCGCAGGATCTGCACCAGCGTCGCGCCGTCGCCGCCGAAGCGCGCCTCGGCCGCGGCGTTGCGATAGCGGATCTGACCGATTCCGTCGGTGGTGAAACAGGGCGCGGCATCCTGCGCCGTCAGCAGGGCAAGCTGCCGCCCGCGCTGCCCTTCGCGGCGCAACTCGACCGCGCGGGCAATACGGAACACCCCCAGCATGATGAGGAGGGTCGTCGCCCCGGCAAGACCGCCCAGCCGGATCTCCCGCGTCTGCGACAGCGCCGCCGCCAGAAGACAGGCCAGCGCCATGGCCAGAAACATGCGCGTGCGCGCCGGGATGCCCCGCGCCTTGCCGAATATCGCCGACAGATCCGCCACAGTTACGTGCCCCCAGGGAATCATCCGCTCCTATAGGGCCAGGGAAGTCTTAATCCTCCCTTAACTCAGGCAAACCGGCGACCCGAAAAACATCCCATGCGGCGAAGCTGAATCAGGCTCGCACGAAAACCGACAGGTGGAAACCGTCTCCGCCATCGAGCGGGGTGAAATTTCGTTGCAATTCCAACCGCCATCCGGGGGACCGGGCGAGAAAGGCCCGGGCCTGAGCGCCGTTTTCGGCGTCGAGCAACGAGCAGGTGGCATAGGCGAGCCGCCCGCCCGACGCGACCATCCCCGCCGCCCGGTCGAGGATGCCGGCCTGGACCTGCACCAGGTCCTGCAACCTTTCGGGCGTCAACGCCCATTTGCCTTGCGGATCGCGGCGCCAACTGCCCGAGCCGGAGCAAGGCGCGTCCGCGAGGATCAGGTCGTAAGGCGCGGTTTTCTCTGGCGTATCCGTCAGGCTGATCCGCGCACCCGCCCGTGCCGCGCGCACCGGCAGATCGCGCATCCGTCCCGGCGACGCGTCATGCGCCCAGAGCCGCAACCCCGCCCGCGCCGCCAGGCCAAGCGTCTTGCCGCCGCCCCCGGCACAAAGGTCCAGCACCCGCATCCCTTCGGTCAGCG
>JAATGA010000107.1 GCA_015654855.1 Rhodobacterales bacterium | reverse complement strand
GAGACGAAGCGGCGCCTGCCATATGCTTTACGTTTCATTCATACAAATACATACGGTAGGTCTGGAGGTGTTCCATACTTTAGGGATTGACACAAGGACAGTGAAATAATCATTATTCCGGCTCACATGACACAAATTTGTCGCTTAAATTGAGCCCAGGATGTGAGCCGCCCTTTCTCTTGTGCAGTCAAGGGAAATGAATGTGACTGTATCTGAGTGCACAACTTCAGGATTTCAGGCATAGTTGTCATCTCCGTCGAAGCGAAGCGAATTCAATCGAGCATCACCTAGACAGGCTTTCCATTCCCGTTTTTGTTCTACAGGAATGTCCGGATCACTGACAGAAGTTCTTTTCCCATGCACTTTGCATTCTCCCTTTAACCACCACCATGCCTACAACTAGTTCGAACAACGCACAGTCTGAAAGCAGTCTTGGTAAGAGGGTGTTTTTTTTTGCCTTTCCCCCCAGTTCATTGTAGAACTCTCTGCTCATAACTATGAGAACATTGCCCTCGATGAAAATGGTTTACGCGCCCTTTTTGAAATGGTGGCATCGAGACCGATGCAAGCTATTAGTCATCGGAACGCCATCGAGGTTCACGTGCTGACGTTATTCTAGCGAATATGTGCGCGCGGCCCGGGCGCTAGGGGTGAAGGACCGGGTGATCATGTTCCGCCATGTCCTGCCGAACGCCATGGTCGCCACGCTGACCATGCTGCCCTTCATCATCACCGGCGCGGTCGGCACGCTGGCATCGCTCGACTACCTGGGCTTCGGCCTGCCGGCCTCGGCCCCCTCATTGGGCGAGATGGCGTTGCAGGCCAAGCAGAACCTTCAGGCGCCCTGGCTCGCCTTCACCGTCTTCGTGACCTATACGGTGATGCTGTCGCTGCTGGTCTTCATCTTTGAAGGTGTGCGTGATGCCTTCGACCCCAGAAAGACCTTTCGATGAGCGGCCCCCTTCTCGACGTGCGCGACCTGACCGTCGCCTTCCGGCAGGACGGGGCGCAGACCGCCGCCGTGCGCGGCGTGAGCTTTACCGTGAACCGGGGCGAAACGGTCGCGCTGGTTGGCGAAAGCGGGTCGGGCAAATCGGTGACCGCGCTGTCGACCGTGGGGCTTTTGCCCGACACGGCCGCCGTCGGCGGCTCGATCCTTTACGCCGGGCAACAGATGGTCGGCGCGGCCGAGGCAAAGCTGCGCAAGGTGCGCGGCAACGACATCAGCTTCATCTTTCAGGAGCCGATGACCAGCCTCAACCCGCTGCATACGATCGAAAAACAGCTTGCGGAAAGCCTGGCGCTGCACCAGGGGCTGAGTGGGGCGGCGGCGCGGGCGCGGATCCTCGATCTGTTGCAGAAGGTGGGCATCCGCGATGCGGAAAGCCGGCTTTCCGCCTATCCGCATCAGCTTTCGGGCGGTCAACGGCAGCGGGTGATGATCGCCATGGCCCTTGCGAACGGGCCGGAACTGCTGATCGCGGACGAGCCGACGACCGCGCTCGACGTGACGATCCAGGCGCAGATCCTCGATCTGCTGGCCGATCTGAAGGCGAAGGAGAACCTCAGCCTGCTGTTCATTACCCATGACCTGGGCATCGTGCGGCGCATCGCCGACCGGGTTTGCGTGATGCAGGGCGGCGAGATCGTCGAGCAGGGCCCAGCGGCCGAGGTTTTCGCCAACCCTCGGCATCCCTATACGCAAAAGCTGCTGGCGGCGGAGTTGAAGGGCAGCCCCGATCCGGTGCCTGCCGCCTCGGAGGAGATCGTCCGCACCGGGCATCTGCGGGTCTGGTTCCCGATCCATCGCGGGCTTTTGCGGCGCGTTGCGGGCCATGTGAAGGCGGTGAACGACGCGAACCTGTCCGTCCGCGCGGGCGAAACGCTGGGGATCGTCGGCGAAAGCGGGTCGGGCAAGACCACTCTGGCGCTGGCCATCCTGCGGCTGATCGAAAGCGAGGGGCGGATCGCCTTTCTGGGCCGCGACATCGAAGGGCTGCGGGGCGCTGCCCTGCGCGATCTGCGCGGCGACATGCAGGTGGTGTTCCAGGACCCGTTCGGCAGTCTGTCGCCCCGGATGACGGCCGAACGCATTATCGCCGAGGGGCTGGATGTCCACGGCCTCGACCGTGGGCGCGACCGGCGCGAGATGGTGGCGGCGATCATGGTTGAGGTCGGGCTCGACCCGGCGGCGATGAGCCGCTATCCGCACGAATTCTCCGGCGGGCAGCGGCAGCGGATCGCCATCGCCCGGGCGATGATCCTGCGCCCGAAGCTGGTGGTGCTGGACGAGCCGACGAGCGCGCTCGACATGACCGTGCAGGTGCAGATCGTGGAGCTGTTGCGTGATCTGCAACGCAAATACGGCATCGGCTATATCTTCATCAGCCATGATCTGCGGGTGGTGAAGGCGCTGTCGCACAAGGTCGTGGTGATGCGTGCCGGCGATGTGGTCGAGCAGGGCACGGGGAACGAGATCTTCGCCCGGCCTGCGACCGAATACACCCGCGCCCTGCTGGCGGCGGCCTTCGGCGGCGCGGTGCCAGGGGTCTCGGACGGGGCCGGAACGGACGGGGCGGCGGGATGAAGATCCTCTTCGTCCACCAGAACTTTCCCGGCCAGTTCCTGCATCTCGCGCCCGAAATGGCGCGGCGCGGACACGATTGCCTGGCGCTGACCGACGCCGGCAACCAGCGCAGCGCGCCGATCCCGGTGCTGCGCTATCGCCATAATGCCGAAAAGGTCGATCCCGTCGCCACCCGGCTGGGCCGCAACTACACGCAGATGAGCGACCGGGGCGTCACCGTCGCCCGCGCCTGCCTGCGGCTGCGCCGCGAAAAGGGCTATGTCCCGGATGTGATTTTCGGCCATTCCGGCTGGGGCGAGACGCTGTTTCTGAAAGAGGTCTGGCCCGAGGCGCGGCTGATCGTCTATGCCGAATTCTACTATCGCGGCACCGGGGCGGATGTTGGTTTCGATGCCGAGTTCGGCGCGCCCTCGTTCGATCAGCAGCTTATCGCGCAAGGGCGCGCCGCGCATCTGGGCCAGTCGCTGATCCATGCCGATGCGGGCCTTGCGCCGACGGAATGGCAGGCCTCGACCTTTCCGGGGCCGCTGCGCCGCATGATCTCGGTGATCCATGACGGCGTGGATACCGAGGCGCTGACCCCCGACACCTCGGCCAGCCTGACCTTGCCGGGTGGCAGGGTGCTGCGCGTGGGGGACGAGGTTCTGACCTTCGTCAACCGCAACCTCGAACCCTATCGCGGCTATCATATCTTCATGCGCGCGCTTCCCCAGGTTCTGGCGGCCCGGCCAAAGGCGCAGGTGGTGATCGTCGGCGGCGACGAGGTGAGCTACGGCGCCGCGCCAAAGGGCGGCACCGGCTGGAAGGATACCTTCCTGGACGAGGTGGCGGGCAGGCTCGACCTGGGCCGGGTGCATTTCATCGGCAAGGTGCCCTATCGCGATTTCGTCTCGCTGATGCAGATCAGCCGTGCCCATGCCTATCTGACCTATCCCTTCGTGCTGTCCTGGTCGATGCTGGAGGCGATGGCCTGCGGGGCGCATGTCGTGGCCTCGGCGACCCCGCCGGTGACCGAGGTCATCCGCGACGGGGTGAACGGCACGCTGGTCGATTTCTTCGACGTGGATGGCTGGGCCGAGGCGCTGAGTGAGGCGCTGGCCCATCCGGGGCGGTTCAATGCCCGCCGCAAGTCCGCGCGGCGCACCGTGGTCGAACGCTACGATCTGCGATCGGTCTGCCTGCCGGAAATGACCGAATGGGTGGAGAGCTTCGGCCCGCGCTGACCCGCCGCCGCGAATACGCGGAACGCCGGGCAGAGTTTTGGAAAACCCCGGTGCGCGGTGCGTACTGGCCCGGATGTCCCGTCAGATCGCGGCGGAATGCTGGGCGCGGGTCTGGTCGTAGGCGTCGAAGGCCCGGGCGATCATCCGGGTCAGCGGCCGCCCCTCGGCCGGGATCGACAGGCCTGCGGCATCGACCCGAACCATATTCCCGAAGGCCTCGGCCACATCGGCGAACATTGAGTCCAGCCGGTCGGGCGTCACGTCGCAATCCGCCAGAATCTCGGCCCGGTCGATGCGGAAATCGCACATCAGCGCCTCGATCAGCCGGCCGCGCAGGCGGTCTTCGGCGCTGAACACATGCCCGCGATGGGTCGAGAACGCGCCGGCCCGGATCGCCTTCGTGTGGTCGGCGGTGCCGCTGGCATTCTGCGCATAGCCTTGCGGAAAGCGCGAGATCGACGAGGCGCCGATCCCCACCAGCACCGGCGCCACATCGTCGGTATAGCCTTGGAAGTTACGCCGCAGCCGCCCGGCCTTTTGCGCCGTGGCCAGCCCGTCCGAGGGCAGGGCGAAATGGTCGATGCCGATTTCGTCGTAGCCATCGGCGACGAAAAGGTCGCGCGCGGTCTCGAACAGCGCCAGCCGCTCTTGCGGGGTCGGCATGGCATCCGAGGGGATCATCTGCTGCCGCCGGCTCATCCACGGCACATGGGCATAGCCGTAAAGCGCCACCCGGTCGGGACCGAGCGACAGCAGCTTCTGCACCGAATCCGCGATCCGCGCGCGGGTCTGATGCGGCAGCCCGTAAAGGATGTCGGCGTTCAGGCTGTGCACGCCGCGCTCGCGGATCATCGCGATCACGTCGCGGGTCAGCTCGTAGCTTTGCTCGCGCCCGATGGTCTTCTGGATCAGCGGGTCGAAATCCTGCACCCCGATCGAGGCGCGGTTCATCCCGGCCGCCGTCAGCGCGTCGAGCCGCGCGGCGTCCACCTCGTTCGGGTCGATCTCGACCGAGAACTCGGCATCGGGGGCGAGCGGCACCGCGTCGAAGATACGCCCCGCCAGCTCCCCGATCAGGCCGGCGGACAGCATGGTCGGCGTGCCCCCGCCCCAATGCAGCCGCGCCAGCCGGACGCCGGGCGCGAGATGCGCCTTCAGCATGGCGATCTCGGTCTTCAGCGTTTCGGCATAGGCGATGACCGGATCGTCGGAATGCGTGCCTTGCGTGCGGCAGGCGCAGAACCAGCACAATCTGCGGCAAAACGGGACATGCATGTAAAGCGAGATCGCCTCGCCCGCGGGAATCGCGCCGATCCAGCCGGCGAACACCTCCGGCGTCACGCCGCCGCCGAAATGAGGCGCGGTCGGATAGCTGGTGTAGCGCGGCACACGCGCGTCAAAAAGCCCGAGCCGGGTCAGTTGCGATTGGTATGTCATTCCTCTACCTTTAGGCGCTGCGGGGCCAGCGGCCTTGACGCAGATCAAAGTCGTCGACACCAAGGACAAGGATCCCCCAGGCATGGCGCAACATGACCCCCATTCCTTTGTGCATATGAATTGTGGGGGTTGTCCGATCCGCCATCGCGCCGTTTGCGCCCGCTGCGACGCGACCGAGCTGACGACGCTGGAGCAGATGAAATACTACCGCTCCTACCAGGCCGGGCAGACCGTGGTCTGGTCGGGGGACCGGATGGATTTCGTGGCCTCGGTCGTTTCGGGCATCGCCACGCTGACCCAGACGATGGAGGACGGGCGGCGCCAGATGGTGGGCCTTCTGCTGCCGTCGGATTTCGTCGGGCGGCCTGGCCGGGCCATAGCGCCCTATGACGTGACGGCGACGACCGATCTGGTCATGTGCTGTTTCCGCAAGAAGCCGTTCGAGGACATGATGGAAAAGACCCCGCATGTCGCGCACCGCCTGCTGGAAATGACGCTGGACGAACTCGACGCCGCGCGGGAATGGATGCTGCTTCTGGGTCGCAAGACGGCGCGGGAAAAGATCGCCTCGCTTCTGTCGATCATCGCACGCCGCGATGCCTCGCTGCGACTGGAACAGACCTCGGGGCAGATCGTTTTCGACCTGCCGCTGACGCGCGAAGAGATGGCCGATTACCTGGGCCTGACGCTGGAAACGGTCAGCCGCCAGATCTCGGCCCTGCGCAAAGAGGGGGTGATCGGGCTGGAAGGCAAGCGCCACGTCATCGTGCCCGATTTCGACCGCCTGTCCGAGGAGACCGGCGACGACAGCGACGGCGGTTTCCTGAACTGAGTCGGGTTCGGCCCCCTTGCGGGCGACGGGGTTTCCCGCGCCGGCAGGTCCCTTCCGATCCGCGGGGGCAGCCTCTCAACGCGGCAGGTTCAGCCTGTCCACCACCCACAGCCCCATGGCCTGCACCATGTCGTCGCGCCAGGACAACGGCCCAGGACGATAAAGCGCCGAGGCCAGCGCCCGCTGCTGCTTTTCCAGGATCCCGACATCCTCTTTCGCGACCCTTTCCCAGCGGTCGTAATAGGCGGCGGCGCGCGGCTCGAAATCCGGCAGGTCCAGGCGGTCGGCGGGGAAGCAGCCGCCCACCTCCAGCAGGGTGCGGTCGGCGGCGACGGGCGTGCAGTTCAGCCACCAAAGCGCATCCTGCGAGACGGCGAACTGCATCGCCGGGAAGGCCACGGTGAAATAGGTGCCCTGACGCGCATCGTCGTCCAGCCCCTCGATGGGCGGGAAGGGCGCCACCTCGTCGGTCAGCGTGGCGATCGACCGGCCCGAGATCACCTGGATGCAGATCCAGTTGCCGGTGGTGGGCAGGGTGCGAGACTGCTGGGCGCCGACGGTCGTCTTGTGGACGATGCCGGTGTGATAGGTTTCCATCGCGTTTTCGAGGATCAGCTTCCAGTTGCAGGCGACATCCAGGGTCGTCGTCCAGACATGGCGCATTTCCTGCGGTTTGTGGCTGGCCAGGCGCTGCGGCAGATCGCCCAGATGTTCCATCAGCGCGGGGCCGTCCTTCGTCACGCGGGCGAAGACGAAGCCCGCCCAGATGTCGAGGTCCAGCGTCACGAGCCCGTATTCCACCCGGTCGAACCCCTCAGCATCCTTCATGTCGGGGCAGCCGTAAAGGCGGCCGTCACTGAAATAGCTCCAGGCATGATAGGGGCACATGATGCGGTTGCCGGTATTGCCCGAACCTTCCAGCATGATGGACCCGCGGTGCCGGCAGTAGTTGGCGAAGCAGCGCAGTTTGCCGTCCGGCCCGCGCACCAGGGCGATGGGTCCCGCCGGGGTGTCGAAGGTGCGGTAATCGCCCGCGTTCGGCAGCGTTTCCTCTCGACAAAGAAAGAACCAGTGCTTGAGAAAGATGTCGCGCCTTTCCTCCTCGAAGATCGCGGGATCGGTGTAAAAGCCCGCCGGCATCGACCGCGCCTGGTTGATCGGGGCCGAGGCGGCAGCGAGAGCGGTGGGGTCGAGTTGCATGGTGCGGATCCTTGGCTTGGACGGCGGGGCCTGGGGTTCCCCCCAGAATGGCGCGCCGGACAGGCGGTGCTCGCCTGAGGGCGACCTGCCGGACGACGCTGGCGGAACAAGTCGCCACCCGCGCAGGTTCCCACCGCCGCGCCGATCTGCGACAAGGGGCGCGGCGACAGATTGTCCGATGGCGCCGCCCGCCTCTTCGGGGCAAGAGCGCGGAAGGAAACAGGGGCGACCGCCCGGGTCCGCCGGATGGCGGGTCGGGGCAGGCAGCGGCAGGGAGCGCAAGGCGCGTGGCAGCAGCACCAGCGGGCAAATGGCGGGCGAGGATCGCGCCTGCGCCGGAACTGCGGCGTGCGGCCGCTTTGTCGGTGCTGTCGCCGCTGTTGTGGATCCCGCAGGCGGCCATTCTGGCGACGGCCGTGGCCGGGCTGATCGCCGGGCGGGCGCTGCCGCTGTGGACGGTCGCGGCCTTTCTGGCGCTGACAGCGCTGCGCCTGGCCTGCGACTGGTTGGCGCAGTCGGCCGCGCAAAGCGCCGCGCGGCGGCTGATCGCGCGGGAAAGGGCGGCGCTGTTGTCTCGCGCCGTCCGGCGCGCGCCTTCGGGCGCGGGCGAGGACGCGGCAGGACTTGCCAGCCTGATGGGCGAAAAGATCGCGCTGCTCGGCTCCTGGGCGGAACGGTTCCTGCCGGCCTCCATGCGGTCGCGGCTGTTGCCGCTGGTGATCCTGGCGGTGGTGGCGGCGCAATCCTGGTCGGCGGCGCTGGCGCTGGCGATGACCGGGCCGCTGATCCCGGTCTTCATGGCGCTGATCGGTTCTGCCGCGCAATCGGTCGCCGCCGCGCAACTGGTCGAGACCGGGGCGCTGAACCGGCTGCTGATCGACCGGATCGCGGCGCTTGGCGACATCCGCCTGCTGGGGGCGGGGGATCGGGCGGGGGCGGACCTCGCCGCCCGATCCGCCGCGCTTCGGGAAAGCACGATGAAGGTGCTGCGGCTGGCCTTTCTGTCCTAGACGGTGCTGGAGTTCATGGCGGCGCTCGGCGTGGCGCTGGTGGCGGTGCAGATGGGGCTGTCGCTGCTGGGTCTGGTGTCCTGGGGCGGATG
>JAATGA010000378.1 GCA_015654855.1 Rhodobacterales bacterium | reverse complement strand
CTGAGCCAGCTGTATCAGATCCGGGGCCGGGTCGGGCGGTCCAAGACCCGCGCCTATTGCTATCTGACGACGAAGCCGAGAGCACCGCTGACGCCGCAGGCGACCAAACGGCTGCGGCTGCTGGGCAGTCTCGACAGCCTGGGCGCCGGGTTCAGCCTTGCCAGTCAGGATCTCGATCTGCGCGGCGCGGGGAACCTTTTGGGCGAGGAACAGTCGGGCCATATCAACGAGGTCGGCTACGAGCTTTACCAGGCGATGCTGGAAGATACGATCGCAAGGATCCGTTCGGGCGAGATCGAGGGCACGGTCGAGAGCGACGGGCAATGGTCGCCGCAGATCAATATGGGCGTGGCGGTGCTGATCCCCGAGAATTACGTGCCGGATCTGGATGTGCGGCTGGGGCTGTACCGGCGGCTGTCGCAGCTGTCGGCGAAGGTCGAGCTGGAGGGATTTGCGGCCGAGCTGATCGACCGGTTCGGGCCGCTGCCGCCCGAGGTGAATACGCTGCTGCTGGTCGTGCGGATTAAGGCGATGTGCCGCCGCGCGATGATCGGCCGGCTGGATGCCGGGCCGAAAGGGGCCACGAATCAGTTCCACAACGATAAATTCCCCAATCCTGCCGGGCTTGTGGCCTTTATCCATGGCAAGGCCGGTGTGGCGAAGGTCAGGGATAACAAGATCATCGTGATCCAGGACTGGAGCGGTGAAGCGGATCGTATCAGGGGCGCCTTCGCCCTGGCGAAAGGGCTTGCCGCTTATGCGGAAGGCAGGACGCCGGATGCGTCAGCGGTGATCCAGCCCGCGCCCGCGAAACGGCCCGTGCCGCCTGCAAAATCCGCGGCGCCGGAAAAGTCGCTTTCGGCTCGTGCGTTTCCGGGCGGCAGGGGCGGGCCTTTGCGGCGGCGCTGAGGGGGGGGAAACCGCTGCTGGCGGGGGCTGCACACCCCTGCACCCCCGCTGGGATATTTCTCAACAGAAGGCCGCCTGCCGGGGCTTCTGTCCGGTCAGTGCAGGGTTGCGTCTTTTGGGGCGGACAGTTCGGTGATCACCTGTTCCCACAGCTCAGCCGGCTGGGCGCCTGAGAGGACATGCTGATCGGCGACGATGAAGGCAGGCACCGCCCGCACTCCGCGTTTGCGGGCATGGGCATCGCGTGACAGGATGCCTGCGCGGTCGGCGTCGCTGGCCAGCAGGCGGGCGACGAGCGCCGGGTCCATGCCCTGCTCACCCGCGATCTTTGCCAGCTCTGCTGCGTCGCCGATGTCGCGCCCTTCGCGCCAGTAGGCTTTGTAGAGGGCGTCGACGACCGGCGCCTGTTTATCCTCAAGGCCTGCCCACCAGATCAGCCGGTGTGCGTCGAGCGTGTTGGGCGCGCGCCGGATTGCGGGCAGATCGAAGGTGACGCCCGCCTTTTCGCCGGCCTCCAGCAGCGGCGCATGGGCGCGCAGGATCCCGCTGGTATCGCCGAATTTCAGACGCATATATTCCTCGCGGTCCATGCCCCCTGCGGGCATGGACGGATCGAGCATGAACGGATGCCATTCAATGCGAAACGGATGCGCCGGATGGCGCGTCAGGGCCTGGTCGAGGAAACCTTTACCCACATAGCACCAGGGGCAGGCGATATCGGCGATAATGTCGAGGCGGATCATGGCGGTTCCCTTTCCGGCGGGCATATTCAGCATAGCGCTGCCAACTAAGCACTGCACCCTGCTGTTGCAAGCCGCGGCATTTTCCGCGACAGCATCGGGGGACCGAACCGCCGGAGACGCCCGATATGAGCGCCATTTCCAGAGGCCCGCACGGGCTGCGCATTGCCCGGGGGGATGAACCCGATGCTGCCGGCGCATTGCCCGAGCCTGCGGACCTCGCGCAGCGCGTGCGCGATCTGCGCAAGTCCCGCGGCTGGACACTGGAACAGGCCTCGGCGCGGATCGGGCTTGCACGGTCGACGCTGTCCAAGATTGAGAATGGCCAGATGTCCCCGACCTATGAGGCGCTGAAAAAGCTGGCTTCGGGCCTGGGGATTCCCGTGCCACAGCTGTTCGCCCCGGCCACGCATACGGCGCGTGACGGGCGGCTGGTCGTTGGCTGGCGCGGCGAGGGTGCGCCGGTGGTGACCGCGACCTATGAGCATGAAATGCTGGCCGGTGCGGCGGACCCCGGGCGCCCTCTGATGCCCTACCGGGCCCGCCTTCGCGCGCGCCGCCCTGCGTATTTCGACGGCCGGGTGCGCCACATGTGCTGCGG
>JAATGA010000329.1 GCA_015654855.1 Rhodobacterales bacterium | reverse complement strand
TATCTGGACCAAATCAGCCGAAGAAATCCTCAGGCGGGAACGAAGGGCACTCGATGCGCTCGACGATATCCGGGGGAGCCGGTAGCAAGCGTCAGATTCAGAACACTAGGCTCCAGACTCATTAACGATCACAGCCAGAAGAGGACTGTTGCGGCGAGAGCGATTACAGACAGGAACACGATTGGACATCTGTCGTTAACGTTTCGCGCCCCTGCGCCAGTCCTTTAGTCTGCCGAACATGATCTCGATACGGTTACGTCTTTTGTATCGCCGCTTGTCGTGTTTGATGGGGTTCTTGCGGTTCTTCCTGCCGGGGATGCAGACGTTTATCCCCTTGTCTTTCAATTCATCATAGCCCCAATCTGCCAGAAGCCAATCGGCCTTGGGCAAGCTGCTGAGCAGCGCAATCGCTCCGGTGTAATAGCTGACCTGCGCGGCGGTCATGAAGAAACGGATCGGGCGACCTTGCGCAGCGGTTACAGCGTGCAGCTTAGTGTTCATCCCGCCTTTCGTCCGGCCGATCAAACGTCCGCGCCCCGTCTGTCAGGAAAACAGTCCACAGGACTGTTTTCTGATCTTCCAGACTTTGACCCGCAGGCCCGAAGCCGTGCGACGCGCTTTCAGATGGGTAGCATCAATCATGATCGTCGTATGTTCCTGTGCTTCCGAGGCCAGCCCCTCCATCATTCTGGTGAAGACCCCTAATCGGCTCCAACGCTTCCAGCGGTTGTAGAGCTTTTCGGAAACTTACGCGGCACCACTGGGGCCACGGTTTCCCTCAAATGACCGGGCCGTATTCTCCAGGCGCATCACACCAGAGCAACCTATTGCGATTTAAGAATATTATCCCACTCATAACACGGCTATCATCGACGCGGGGGCGACCGTGGCTGCGGGGAAAGAAGGGCCGAAGCCGCGCCATTTGTTCTTCAGTCAGCCAGTAAAGATTACGCATGATCCAAACCTCATTTGGGGAGCCTGAACCATGACGCGCCTATGAGATCAATAGGTCCGCGCTATTACCCTCCCTGCGACCGCTCCGCCGGTCCGCAAGGCCGCTCGAACCAAGCCCGGTTTCGGAGCGTGTCGTTGTCGATGTTCCGCCATACGCACGGCGGCAAAAACGGATAGCGCCCGCCGTCGATGAGCAACCCCGGACCGACCCAGCCTGTGTAGTACCCTTCGCAACTGATACTAGGCTTGCTGAGTACACCGACGTCAGTAGCGACCGAGTCATCGACAGGCACCTTGCTGTCAGTCTCGGCGTCATAAAGGCCGATGGATGCGCGGTCGTAGGACTGCACGGAAACATATCGGTCATTGAAGCAGGCGAACTCCACGTCACGCGCCAGACGGCGCCGACTATCCAATCCGAAAAGATCCCAGCGGCCATAGCGATTCCAGTTGAACGCTCGCTCGAAAACCATACCATTCGGCAAGGTCACAGAGTCCTGGAAGCTCGTCGCCCACCGCATTCCTGCAACCATCGCCCAGGCCATGAAGAGCCCGGCGAGGCTCAGAATAACGTAACGCAATAGCGTGCCCGAGAATAATCGCATCTTGGAGATCATCGCCCGCCAACCGCACCATATACGCTGCGAAAGGCGTCTTTGAATACTTCGGCGGAAAACCGCGCTGTCCAACTGCCGACGATCGGATACGGCGTGCCACCGACTTCGATGCCGACATCAAGCGGGTCCTCGAAGACGTCGCTGAACTCGAATGTCGTCTCGCCCGTGATCCGAAGCATCGTGCCACGGTCATCGACGTGACCGACGAAAGTTCCGCGAACGACACCGTCGCCATGTGAGAACGCTACATCCCCGAAATCATACGCTGCACCAAATTCGTAGCTGAGCGAGCCCGCGCCGGATCCACGTGCCTCATCCGCAATCTGGTCGGTGAGGCGGCGAAATGCACCTGCGGGGCCGTCATCATAGGCGTATTGCTCCGCAATCTCACGCAAGTGTCCTATCTCCAGAAGGGTCACCGGGCGACCGTCGCCCTTGTAGTAGTGACGAACGAAATCACGGTTACTCCAGCGACCATAGCTTGACGCGAGGCTCGTGATGAACTCGTGAAATCCGAACTCGACTTCGCCGGGGATGTAGGGGACTGCCTCACAGCGACAGTTATGGTCTTCGCCTGGGTGCCCGGTTGCAGGCGCTTCGGCCCACGAGAACACATGGCCTTCATTAGCCAGATGCGAACGTCGCACGCGCTCGTCGCGCTGCGTGCGCCAGACATACTGATCCGTGTTCCCGGCCTGCTTCATATATAGGCGGATCGGCGTCCCTTTGCGGAGGTATTCGCCAAAGGCCTTCCGATAGGCCTCGGTGTATTGGATGCTCATGCGAGGAAGCCCCCTGTGGTCATCCCGTCGATCCTTCAATATTTGTATAAAGATGGCGTTAACCCTCCATACGATGGCCCTCGGCCCAAGCGCGACAGCAAACGCAACGAGGCGTTGGGCACCTTCGCCTATTCGCGCCGAGCGTGCCGTATAGTTCTCTAATTGGCATAGGCGATGGCGCGGCGCAGACACCAGCGCGATCTCTCAGTCTTCCTCACCCTGGATCATCTGCCCCAGTAGCGCAGCGATCAGTGCTGCTGGGGCAGATGAAGATGCCGCCGTTCACATTTTCGCCTGCTCACGCGAAGATAAATTGACGAACATTTCATGAACATATAAATTGCCCATATGGCAAGAACCCTGCAAGACAAGCTGGCGATCCTTTCGGATGCGGCAAAATACGATGCTTCCTGCGCCTCCAGCGGGGGCGAGAAGCGCGATGCCCGAAAGGGTGGCGTCGGGTCCTCGGGCGGCGCCGGCATCTGCCATGCCTATACGCCGGACGGGCGCTGCATCAGCCTTTTGAAGATACTGATGACCAATTTCTGCATCTTCGACTGCGCCTATTGCATCAACCGCGTGTCTTCGAATGTCGAGCGCGCACGGTTTTCGGTCGAGGAGGTCGTGACACTCACGCTGGAATTCTACCGGCGTAACTACATCGAGGGGCTGTTCCTGTCCTCGGGGATTATCCGCTCGCCCGATCAGACCATGGCGGATATGGCCCGCATCGCGCGGGTGCTGCGGCGGGAACACGGCTTCAAGGGCTATATCCATCTGAAGACGATCCCCGATGCGAGCCCCGATCTGATCCGCGAGGCGGGACTTTATGCCGACCGCCTCTCGATCAACGTCGAGCTGCCTGCGGATGACTCGGTCCGCCGTTTCGCTCCGGAAAAGCGCCCGGAGACGATCCGCGCGGCGATGGCACAGGTGCGGCTGGAGGGTGAGGCGGCAAAGGAGAAAACCCACACCGGCAGGCGCCCGCCCCGGTTTGCACCTGCAGGTCAGTCCACCCAGATGATCATCGGGGCGGATGGCACCGATGATGTCACGATCCTGAAAAGCTCGACCCGGCTTTACACCGGCTACAAGCTGCGCCGGGTCTATTACTCGGCGTTTTCACCGATCCCGGATGCGTCAAAGGCTTTGCCATTGATCCAGCCGCCCCTGCTGCGCGAACACCGGCTCTATCAGGCGGACTGGCTCTTGCGCTTTTACGGCTTTAGCGCCGAAGAAATCGCAACCGGCACTACGGCAGGGCATCTCGATCTGGAGATCGACCCAAAACTGGCCTGGGCCTTACAACATCGGGGGCTCTTTCCGCTGGATGTGAACCGGGCCACCAAAGACATGTTGCTGCGGGTTCCGGGCTTTGGCACCCGAACCGTCGACCGGATCCTCGCGGCACGCCGAACGTGCGCGCTGCGCTATGAGGATCTGACTCGGATGGGCGCGGTGATGAAGAAGGCGCGGCCCTTCATCACCGCCCCGGGCTGGTCGCCCCGCAACCTGACCGACAGCGTTGATTTGCGGGCGCGTTTCGCGCCCCCGCCCCAGCAGTTGTCGCTGCTGTGAGCTACGCCGTAAGTCTGCCGGAACGCAGGCTATTCGAGGCCTGGCGCGCGGCGGCGCGTATCGCGATCAGCCATCGCATCGCGCCGGAAGAGATCGACTGGAAGACTTTCTCGGACCCCGATGACAGCCAAACGAAAGGCGGATTGTTCGCAACAAGTCCCCTGCCATCCGCGCCCGGTGCATATCAGGCGCATGTGCCGCAGGCGTTCATCAGCCTCGCCGGGTCGGTGATCTGGCATTCCTCGCCCGGACGGCTGGCGGCGCTTTATCAGGCCTTGTGGCGGATCGACCAAAGGCAGGGCGACCCACTGTCGCAGGCTGATCCCCTGGGGCGGCGGTTGAACCTGATGGCGAAATCGGTCGGGCGCGACATCCACAAGATGCACGCCTTCGTGCGGTTCCGCGAAATCCCCGCAGGCGGCCGCCGTCGCTTTGCCGCCTGGTTCGAGCCAGAGCATGACACGCTGGAACCCGGCAGCCGGTTTTTTGCCAAACGCTTCGCCGATATGGACTGGATGATCGCGACGCCGCGCCTGACCGCCCGGTTCGAGGCCGGGCACCTCGGCTTTCACCCCGGAGGCGAGCGCCCCGAGATCCCCGAAGATGCCTCGGAGACCCTCTGGGCAACCTATTTCGCCAATATCTTCAACCCGGCGAGAGTCAAGCTTGATGCGATGCGCTCGGAGATGCCGAAAAAATACTGGAAGAACCTGCCAGAGACGCGGTTGATCCCCGATATGCTCAAAGATGCCGAAGCCAGGGTGGCGCGGATGCACGCGGCCGCGGCCAGCACTCCGCGTCCCGGATCTGCACCTGTCTCGACGCGCTACCGGGCCACGTTGCCGGTGGCCCCGGAGCTTCCCGATACCCTCGACGCAGCGCGTGATGCCGCGCTGCAATGCCGGCGCTGCACCCTGTGCGAAACGGCGACACGCACCGTCTGGGGCGAAGGCACGCCTGATGCCCGGCTTATGCTCGTAGGTGAGCAGCCCGGCGACCACGAAGATCTCGGGGGCCGCCCCTTCACAGGCCCTGCCGGTCAATTGCTTCGTGACGTCATGGCGGCGGCCGACATCGACCCCTCATCGGTCTGGCTGACCAATGCGGTGAAACACTTCAAATTCACCCCGCGCGGCAAACAACGCCTGCACCAGAACCCGGACCGGCAAGAGATCGAGCACTGCCGCTGGTGGCTGGGGCTGGAGCTGGCCTTCATCCGGCCTGAGTTGGTGATCGCGCTCGGCGCCTCGGCCGCTTTCGCATTGACCGGGAATGCCGCGCCTCTCGGTGACAGGCGTGGCCGGATCGAGACAGGCCTCCATGGCGGACCGGTCCTGATCACCTGGCACCCCGCCGCAGTTCTGCGCCAGACCGACAGGGCTGCGGCCATGGCGCTTAGAACTGCGCTGTCAAATGACCTCGCCATGGCGCTTTCTGCCTGCGGCACCCCTCCAGACGGGGAGAACGTGGTGTCACTTGAAGGAACCGAATGCGCCTCCAGTCGTTTCCACAGCGAGGGTCTCTGACCCATGTTGGTTCAAAAGGAATGATATGATGGCCGATGCTGCAGATGATGTCCGCGCAAATCTCGAAAAACAGATCGCCGATCTGAAAAAGGAAATGGCGAAGATCAGCAAGTCGCTGGCATCGCACGCATCGGATGCGATGGACGATGCTGAAGACGCGCTTGAAGATGGCAAGGGTCGCGCCCGCCACGCCGTTGCCCAGGTTCGTGATCAGGCCCATGTCGCAGTGGGCGCGATGCGCGATAATCCCCGCACCACTGCGACCGTTCTGTCGACCGTGGGGCTTCTGGGACTGGTGGCCGGGCTATTCCTCAGCGGCGTTCTTTCTGGCGATCGCCGCCGCTGATACCTTTGCCCTGGCGGACAGAGCGTCCCTCCCTTTCCGGCGAGCCGTGGCCTGCATCGCTCCCATGCGGGCCACGGATCTTTACGAAACTGGGGCGTTGGTTGACAGCACATAGGCTTGGCTTCTTACGGGATTTCTCTTCGCATCTGTGCTCAATTTCGAGATCTGGCGACAGAACTGAACGCATGAAAACGGACACTTTGACGCTGCGTCGCCCCGCCAGCCGCCACTAAAGACGGAACCGCATCACGTATCCGTCGTTGTCCTGAGGATGCGGCATCCGACGCCCCCCGCCGCATCTTCTGTTTTCGGTAATTGCCTGCGCAGGCACGTTTGCGAGGACGTTCATGAACAGCATCATCTATCTGGCTATCTGCTCGGCCTTATGGTCGTGGTTCTCGCCATCATGTCGTTTCTTGGCCTGCGCGGAGGAGGGCCTGAAATGGAATGCACAGAAACCATGACCCCAAACGTGACCGCGGCCTCGGCGCCACGGCGCGACATCACCGGGGCCTATATCGACTGGGCTGCGATTTTCGGCGGCGCGGTAGTCGCAGCCGCGATTGGCGGCTTGTTCACTGCATTCGGCGCAGCCCTGGGGCTATCGACGATCTCGGCCGAGCCGGGTGAAGGATCCTTCAATCTCTGGCTTGGTGTTACGGCCCTGTGGCTCGTGATCCTGCTTGTTACGGCCTGGATGTGGGCGAGTGCAATCAGCGGCGCCACTTCCACGGTGCGCACAGCCGCCACGGCTGCGGGATCGGCAGTGGGTGGAATGGTCCAGTGCACTGGCAATGCAGTCGGGGGTGAGGTTCAGGGCGTTGCTCAGGCCGTGGGTGCAGCGGTGCCCGATGATGTGGACGACGGCCTGATGGACTATATCAACAGCGCCCTGATGCGTCCCGAAGTGGGTGCCATGCGCCAAGGGGTGCAGCAGGCCGACGGCACCAACTCGCCCGGCACACCCTCTATGGATGACGCGGAGCTCACGCGTCAAAGCGGTGTGGTTCTCGGCAATGTCCTGCGGTCGGGCAATATCTCGGAGGATGATCGTGCCTTCCTCGTCTCCGTCGTCGCGCGGCGGACCGGACAAAGCGAGGCCGAGGTCGAAGCCCGCGTGGATCAGGCCGTGACAGCTGTGCAGGGGGCGCGAGAAAACGCCGAAGCTGCTGTCGCAGAAGCGCGGGCCGACGCTGAGCGTCTGGCGAAAGAGGCTGAGGAGGCTGCCATCGCCGCAGCCGAGACCGCCCGCAAAAGCGCGATCCTCACCGCCTTCCTGCTGACGGCAGCCGCGCTGGTAGCCGGTGCAGCGGCGGTCTCGGACGCAGTGCGCGGCGGTCGACACCGCGACGAGGGCCGGATCTGGGGCGGCTTTAGCTACCGCTTCTGACCCGGATTAAAACATGGCGGGATGCGTGTGTAACTGCGCGTCCCGTCTCACGACAGAGTCGGCGCAACGGGCCTCGGACTTCCCTGCCCGGCGCCCCCGTTTCCCACCATTGAAAGGCAGGACAGATGGCACGCAAACCCTATGATTCCGCTCTTGGCAATGCGGGTGAGACACAGCAGCGCGGCGGCGCGGCTCTCACCACGAACCATGGTATCCCGGTTTCCGACAACCAGAACTCGCTGCGCGCCGGTGCGCGGGGGCCGACGCTGTTGGAAGACTTCCTGCTGCGCGAGAAGATCTTTCATTTCGACCACGAGCGCATTCCCGAGCGCATCGTCCATGCCAGGGGTTCTGCCGCGCATGGGGTCTTCACCTGCACCGATACTATTCCCGATCTAACCCGCGCCAGCCTTCTGTCGGATAAGGGCAAGGAGACACCCGTGTTTGTCCGGTTTTCCACAGTCGCAGGCGGTGCGGGATCGGTTGACACGC
The DNA here is from genome assembly GCA_015654855.1 of Rhodobacterales bacterium. GTDB lineage: Bacteria > Pseudomonadota > Alphaproteobacteria > Rhodobacterales > Rhodobacteraceae > JAATGA01. The sequence continues at coordinate 16,608 of JAATGA010000329.1, read as the reverse complement.
CGCGTGATGTGCGTGGCTTTGCGGTCAAATTCTATACCGATCAGGGGAACTGGGATCTGGTCGGCAACAACATCCCGGTCTTCTTCATTCAGGACGCGATCAAGTTCCCCGACCTGATCCACTCGGTGAAGATGGAGGCGGATCGCGGTTATCCGCAGGCTGGTTCGGCGCATGACACTTTCTGGGATTTCGTCTCGCTGATGCCCGAAAGCCTGCACACGGTGATCTGGGCGATGTCCGATCGGGCCATCCCGCGCAGCCTACGGATGATGGAAGGGTTCGGCGTCCACACCTTCAAGTTCGTGAATGCCAAAGGCGGGGTGAACTTCGTCAAATTCCACTGGCGCCCCGTTCTTGGGACGCAGTCGCTGATCTGGGATGAAAGCGCGAAACTCCAGGGTGCCGACAACGATTACCACCGCCGCGACCTCCACGAGGCGATTGCGGCGGGTGATTTCCCGGAATGGGATTTCGCGGTGCAGGTGTTCGACCAGAAACTGGCCGACAGTCTGCCGTATGATGTGCTCGACCCCACGAAGATCATCCCGGAAGAGATTGTGCCGCTACGCGTGGTCGGACGCATGGTCCTGAACCGCAATCCCGACAACCACTTCGCCGAAAATGAGCAATCGGCCTTCCTGCCATCGAATATCGTCCCGGGGATCGACTTCACCGATGATCCCTTGTTGCAGGGTCGGCTGTTCTCTTATCTGGACACCCAGAAATCGCGGCTCGGCACGACGAATTTCCACCAGATCCCGGTGAATGCGCCGAAATGCCCCTATGCCAACATGATGCGCGACGGTCTGATGCAGACGCAGGTGCCGAAAGGCCGGGCGAATTACGAGCCAAACAGCCTTGACCAGGCGGGCGAAGACCCCGGTCCGCGCGCCAGCGCCGAGGGGTTCTCAACCGCCCCGCAGGACATAGCGGGTGAAAAGCTGCGTATCCGCGCCGAGAGCTTCGGCGATCATTACAGCCAGCCGCGGATGTATTGGCGCTCGATGACCGAAAGCGAACAGGCCCATATCGCCTCGGCCTTCGTGTTTGAACTGTCCAAGGTGGGGCTGGATCATGTCCGCGCCCGGGTGCTGTCTCATCTGCGGGTGATAGACGCGGATCTGGGCGCGCGTGTTGCCAAGGGGCTGGGGATCGACCTGCCCGCCGCCGCGAAACCCTTCCGCGAACCTCTTGATCTTGAGCCCTCGGACGCACTCTCGATCCAGAAGAACTGGAATGCGACGCTGAAGGGCCGCAAGATCGGCCTTCTGATCGCCGAGGGTTCTGACAAAGAAGGTATCGACAAGCTGACGAAAGCCATCGAGGCCGAGGGCGGGACGGTCTTTACCATCGCGCCCAAGATCGGCCCGTTGAAGCTGAAGGGCGGCACAATCATACCCGATGGCCAACTTGCCGGCAGCCCTTCGGTTCTGTTCGATGCCATCGCGATGATCCTGATGCCCGATCAGGCCGAAAAACTGGCGCGTGACAGTGCCGCCATCGGCTTCGTGATGGATGCCTTTGCGCATCTGAAGGCCATCGGTCATTGCAAGGGCTCTGCCGTGATCCTGACCCGCGCGGGCATCGAGGACGGCGCGGGCGTCGGCCCATGGGAGGATCTGCCCGACACCGCGAAACACCGCTACTGGGCGCGCGAAGCGGGCTTGCGGGATCTTGCATGACCATGCGGGCGGAGGAGATCATCTATCCCACCGAGGCCGGGCTTTATTGCGCGCCTGGGGATTTCCATATCGACCCCCTCCGCCCCGTGCCGCGCGCGCTGGTCACGCATGGCCATTCCGATCATGCCCGTCCCGGGCATGGCGCGGTGATGGCCACGCGCCAGACCCTCGACATCATGGCGATCCGCTATGGCGAGGATTTCACCGCAAGCCGACAGATTGCCGGAGGCCCCACCCAGATCGGCGACGTCACCGTCAGCTTTCATCCGGCGGGCCATGTGCTGGGATCGGCGCAGATCCTGATCACCCCCGACCGGGGCAAGGCAAAGGGGGCCCCGCGCATCCTGATCTCCGGCGATTACTGCCGCACGCCGAACCCCTGCTGCGCCCCTTGGGAGCCTGTCGCCTGCGATGTCTTCATCACCGAGGCGACCTTTGGCCTGCCGGTTTTCCGTCACCCCGATCCGCTGGCCGAGGCCGGGCGGCTGATCGCCAGCATGGCAGAGTTTCCCGAACGCCCGCATCTCGTGGGTACCTATGCGCTTGGCAAGGCGCAGCGGGTGATCGCGCTGGCGCGGGCGGCGGGGCACCATGGCCCGATCGCCATCCACGGCGCGCTGAAACGGCTTTGCGATTACCACATCGAGCAGGGGATTGACCTTGGCCCGCTGGTATCCGCCACCGATCCCGGGGAGGCGCAGCTGGTGCTGGCACCGCCTTCGGCCTTTGCCAGCCCCTGGGTGCAGCGGTTCCGCGATCCGGTTCTGTCCTATGCCTCGGGTTGGATGACGGTGCGCGCCCGCGCCCGCCAACGCGGGGTCGAACTGCCGCTGGTGATCTCGGACCATGTCGACTGGCCGCAACTGACGAGGACCATCAGAGAGCTATCCCCCGAGGAGGTCTGGATCACCCATGGGACCGAGGACGGCCTGATGCGCTGGTGCGAGCTGGAAGGCATCCCCGCCCGCCCCCTGCGCCTGATCGGCTATGAGGACGAGCCGGAATGAAAGACTTCGCCCGCCTGATCGAGCGGCTGGCCTTCACCCCGGGCCGCAATGCCAAGCTGACCATCCTGTCGCATTATTTCCAGACCACCCCCGACCCGGATCGCGGATATGCGCTGGCAGTGCTGACGGGCGGGCTGAACCTGCGGCAGGTCTCGCCCTCGCTGCTGAAACGGCTGGCGGCAGAGCGGGTGGACGCGCAGCTCTTCCGCCTGTCCTATGATTTCGTGGGCGATCTGGCCGAGACGATTGCCCTTCTCTGGCCCGGCGAGACCCTGGAGAACTCCGAGGTCTCGGTGACCGAGGCCGTACGGCTGTTGCGCGAAACCGGTAAACTGGCGCTGCCCGGCATCATCACAGATCTCCTCGATCGCCTAACCCCGTCCGAGCGTCTCGCCTTCCTGAAACTCCCGACAGGAAATCTGCGCGTTGGCGTATCGGCGCGGCTGGCGCGAACGGCGCTCGCGATGGGCACTCTGCGCAGCGTCGACGAGATCGAGGAAATCTGGCACGGGCTGACGCCGCCCTATGCCCCGCTCTTTGTCTGGCTGCGGGGCGGCCCCGCACCTGCCGTATTCGAAGCGCCGTTTCGCCCCGTGATGCTCTCGACACCCGTCACGCCGGAAGAGCTTTCGGCCTTTGACCCAGCCGATTACCTGGCCGAATGGAAATGGGACGGCATCCGCGTGCAGGCCGTGACCGAAGGCGACAACCGCAGGCTCTATTCCCGCACCGGCGAAGAGATCGGTGCCTCGTTCCCAGAAATCATAGAGGCCATGAGCTTTCAGGGCGCGGTGGATGGCGAGCTTCTGATCCGGCGCGGGGATCAGGTCGCGCCCTTTTCGGATCTGCAAAAACGTCTTGGCCGCAAACAGGTCAGCGCCAGGATGTTGCAAAGCCACCCGGCCACGCTGCGCCTTTATGACCTCCTGATATGGCAGGGCGAAGACCTCCGCCCCCTGCCGCTCGACGCCCGCCGCGAACGGCTGGAAACCGCATCTTTTTATAGCGACCGGATCGACCTCTCGCCGCTTTTGCCCTTCCAAAGCTGGAACGATCTGGCGGGTTTGCGCGCCGCCCCCCACGCACCAGTGATCGAGGGCGTGATGATCAAGCGCCGCGACAGCCCCTATCTCGCGGGCCGCCCGCGCGGGCCGTGGTTCAAGTGGAAACGCGACCCGATGGTGGTGGATGCGGTGCTGCTTTACGCTCAGGCGGGGCATGGCAAACGCTCTGGCTTCTATAGCGATTTCACCTTTGGCCTCTGGGAGGACGCGGATCTGGTGCCCGTCGGCAAGGCCTATTTCGGTTTCACCGACGAGGAGTTGCGCGATCTGGACCGTTTCGTGCGCAAGCATACCACGCAGCGCTTCGGTCCGGTGCGCCAGCTTGCGCCCGAGCTGGTGGTGGAGGTTGCCTTCGAGGGGCTGAACCCCTCGCCGCGGCACAAATCCGGGCTTGCGATGCGGTTCCCGCGCATCTCGCGCATCCGCTGGGACAAGCCCGCATCGGAGGCAGACCGGCTCCAGACGCTGAGGGAAATGCTGTGAGCCTGCCGCCTCGGTTCAGGGACTGGTTCGCAGGCCATGGCTGGCGGCCGCACCCCCATCAGCTGGCGCTCCTAGAGGCCGATGGCGACACGCTGCTGATTGCGCCCACTGGTGGCGGCAAGACGCTGGCGGGGTTTCTGCCCTCGCTCGTCGATCTGCATCTGAACCCGGCGCGGGGGCTGCACACGCTTTTTGTCTCGCCCCTCAAGGCGCTGACGGCGGATGTCGGGCGCAATCTGGCACGCCCCGTGGCCGAAATGGACCTAGCCGTCCGCATTGGCGACCGCACCGGCGACACGCCCGCCAGCCAGCGCCGCAAACAGCGTGCCGACCCGCCGGAAATCCTCCTGACCACGCCGGAATCGTTGGCGCTGATGCTGTCCTGGCCCGAGGCTGCCAAGATGTTCGCGGGGCTGAAGCGCGTGGTGCTGGATGAGTTGCACGCTTTGGCGGAATCGAAGCGTGGTGATCAACTGATGCTTTGTCTTGCGCGGCTGCGCAGCCTTTCTCCCGGGGTGATCACGACCGGGCTTTCCGCCACCGTCGAAGCCCCCGTCGCGCTGGCGCGCTTCATGGGCGCGAAAGCGGTGCTGGAGGCTTCCCCCGGCCCCACCCCCGATATCGCCCTTCTTCCCACCCGCCAGCCCCCGCCATGGGCCGGGGGCGGCGGACGCTATGCGGTGCCCGATGTGCTGGAGGCGGTAGCAGCGGCGCAGACTACGATCATCTTCCTCAATACCCGCGCCCAGGCCGAGCTGTTCTTCCAGGCGCTATGGCTCGCGAATGATAAGGGGCTGCCCATCGGCCTGCATCACGGGGCGCTGGCCCGCGAGGCACGCCAGAAGGTCGAGGCAGCGATGGCGGCGGGCACATTGCGCGCCGTGGTGGCAACCGGCAGCCTTGATCTCGGGATCGACTGGGGCAATGTGGATCTGGTGATCCAGGTTGGTGCGCCGAGGAATATCAAGCGCCTCGTCCAGCGGATCGGGCGGGCGAACCACCGCTATAACGCGCCATCCCGGGCCCGCATCGTCGCCGCCAACCGTTTCGAGGTCATCGAATGCGTCGCCGCGCTGGAAGCGGCGCGGGCGGGTGAACTTGACGGAGAGCCGCGTGGACCCGGACCATTGGATGTGCTGATCCAGCAGATCCTGCTGACCGCCTGCGCGGGGCCGTTTGATGCGGATCGGCTTTATGATGAGGTCATCACCGCAGGACCCTATGCAAGCCTGAGCCGCACCGATTTCGACGCCTGCCTCGATTTCGCGGCCACCGGGGGCTATGCGCTCAAAACCTATGAACGCTGGCAACGGCTGGTGCAGCGAAATGGCCTGTGGCAGTTACGCGACCCGCGCGCGGCCCGTGATCTGCGGATAAACATCGGCACAATCACTGAAGCGGAAAAGCTGAAAGTGCGCCGCCGGGGCCGGGGCGGCGGGCCTTTGGGTGAGATCGAAGAGACATTTGCCGCCAGCCTTTCGCCCGGCGACACCTTTCTCTTGGGCGGTCAGGTGCTGCGCTATGACCGCATCCGCGACCTCGTGATGGAGGTGACCCCAACGCCGGGTCGCGAGCCGAAAATCGCCACCTTCTCGGGCCTGAAATTCGCCACCTCGACCGAGCTTTCACAGCGTATGCTCGCGGTCCTCGCCGATCCCGAACGTCATGCCGAGTTGCCCCGAAGCATCCGCGACTGGCTGGCACTGCAATCAGAGTTCAGCGGCCTGCCCCATCCCGGCACGCTTTTATGCGAGACCTTCCCGCGCGCAGGCCGCTGGCATCTGGTGATCTATGGCTTTGCCGGGCAGAACGCCCATCAGACGCTGGGGATGCTGGTCACCCGGCAGATGGAGGCTCTCAGCCTTGATCCGCTGGGCTTTCTGGCCACCGATCACGCGCTGATGGTCACATCGCTGCAGCCGGTGACCGATGTCGCGCCGCTTCTGGCTGCCCCAGTGCTGGAACAGGGGCTGGAGGACTGGATCTCCGCAAGTTCGCTGATGAAACGCAATTTCCGCGCGGTTGCGACCATTGCCGGGCTGATCCAGAGGAACCGGCCCGGCGCGCGTAAAACCGGCAAGCAAACGACATTTTCGAGTGACATCATCTATGACACCCTTCGCCGCCACGACCCCGGCCACATCCTTTTACGGGCTACGCAGGACGAAGCACAGCGCGGTTTGATCGATTTCAACCGCATCGATGATATGCTGGCGCGCAATCCCCATATCGAGCTGCGCGCGCTGCCCCGCGTCTCGCCGCTGGCCGCGCCGCTGTTGCTGGAAATGGGCAGGGTCAGGCTGGCCGGAGAAGGCCAGCTGCGGATGGCAGAGAAGATGGCCCGGGATTTGATGACAGAGGCAGGGCTTGATCAGGTGGTACAAGGTGACTGAAGGCTATCCATTCCGATTTGCGGGCGAAGAGTTTATTGCCCGCCCCTCCGGTGCCCTCTGGTGGCCCGGGCAACGGATGCTTGTCGTGGCAGACCTCCATCTGGGCCGGTCCGAGCGCCATGCAAGGCGTGGGGGGGCGCTTCTGCCCCCCTTCGAAGTGCCCGATACACTGGCGAAGCTGGCGGTTGAGCTTGCCGCGCTGGAACCCGAGCGGGTCGTGTCTTTGGGGGACGCTTTTGATGATGATCTTGCCGCCATCCATCTGAACGATCAGGACACCGCGTGCCTCGCAGATCTTGTGAAGGGCCGGGACTGGCTCTGGATTGCGGGGAACCACGATCCCGGAAGCAGCATCGAAGGCGCGCTGCTGCCCGGCATTCCTGGCTCAGGCGCTGTGGAATTGAAGGGCAGGGTCAGCCTGCGCCACATTGCGGCCGCGGGGCCTGACATTTCCGGCCATATGCATCCGTCGGCCCGACTGGCCGGAAGGCGATTTCGCTGCTTCGTTGTCGGAGCCGATCATCTGATCCTTCCGGCCTTCGGCACCTATACCGGAGGCCTCGATATCCGCGACCCGGCGTTTTCGCCGCTCGCGGCGGGCGGCATCGCGCTGGCTTGCTCGGCCCGCGTCTTTGCGCTGCCTATGCCGGGCGGTAGAGGGCAGTCGCCCCTCCAGAAGCGGGACATTTGAACCACGACATCAAGGGAGGCGAACATGGCAAAACACAAGGCGAAGACCCGAAAGGATGATCTGCGGACCGGCACCCCTTTCTGGGTGAAAACACCGCATTCGACCGTTTCGGCACAGGCGTCTCTAACGCGCGAGCGGTTCGATGTGATCGTCGTCGGTGCCGGGATTTCGGGCGCGCTGGTGGCCGAGGCGCTGACCCGGGCGGGAAAATCGGTGCTGATCCTTGACCGGCGCCCCCCTGTGCGCGGATCGACCCCGGCTTCGACGGCGATGATCCAGCACGAGATCGATATGCCACTGACCCGACTGCGCAAGAAGATCGGCAAGGAGCGCGCTGATCGCGCCTGGACGCGATCAGTTCGGGCGGTTGAGGATCTGGTGAAGCTGGCTGATAAGCTGGAACTTGATTGTCAGATGCGCTCGAAACCCGCGCTCTACCTTGCCGGAAATGAGATGGGGGCCAGGGCATTGGCCAGTGAGGTGAGGGCACGCGAAGAAATCGGAATCCGCGCCGAGTATCTAAAGCGCTCCGATCTTGTCGAGCGTTACGGGATGGACCGCCAGGCCGCCATCTGGTCCGATGCTTCCGCCTCGGCCAATCCCGCGCAATTGACGGCGGGGCTTTTGCACGCGGCGCTGTCGCGCAAGGCGCAGATTGTCTCACCCGTCGAGATCACCGATATGGCGGAACTGCCATCAGGCATCGCGCTGGCCACGAAAAAGGGCGAGGTTCTGGTCGCGGATCATGCGGTGTTCTGCACCGGCTATGAATATCTGCCGCAAATGAAGACGAAGTCGCACCATGTCACCTCGACCTGGGCGCTGGCCTCCGATCCGATCAGCACCCTGCCCGAATGGATGCGCGACGTGATCGTCTGGGAAGCTGCCGAACCCTACCTCTACTTCCGCACCGATGAGAGCGGACGTGTGATTGCGGGTGGTGAAGATGAGGAGGCGTCAGAGTCCAATTCTGATCCGAGAAATCTGGCGAAGAAAGCCAGGATCATCGCGCAGAAGTTGCATGACCTGACCGGGGTGAAGATCGGCAAACCCGCCTATACATGGTCGGCGCCGTTCAGCGTCACGGATGACGGGCTGCCGATTTTCGATCGGGTGCCGGGTTTTGAGCGTGTCTTCGCGGTGCTGGGTTTTGGCGGCAACGGCATCACCTTCTCGGTCATCGGGGCGCAGATCATTGCGGCGGCGATTGCCGGAAAACCGGACCCTGACGCAGAGATCTTCCGCTATCGCTGACCCTTCTGCGGGCGATGAAAGCGGCTTTTCAGTCGCTCCCACCCCTTGAAGATCCCGCGCTTCGTGGTGCTTTTGAACATTTCATCGAGGCCGTTCGGATCAAGGATCTCATTCTCGGCGAGCCAATCCTCGAACCGGAAAGCTCGGGAATCTCATAGGGAACGAGGCTGTGCGCCGGGACGTCCCTGTCCGCCGCGCACAGCGCATCGATCATCGAGATCAGTGAGCCGGTCTCCCGGATACCTGAGTTCGGCCTGGGTCGGCAAAACTGGGCGGAAGCCGGAGCACCGCGCCCGTCTCGACCATTTTAGATGTAATGAGACGGGGGATGGTAGAGGCCCATCCCTCCGTCGCAAAACAGCTTAGCTGTCGCTGCTGGCGATGAAAGCGTAAGAGCAAACCTTGTTGCCTGCGGGATCGCGCAGATAGGCCGCATAGGCCCCCGGCAAATGGTTGCGCCGGCCAGGCTTACCCTCGTCGGTACCGCCTGCAGCAAGACCTGCCGCGTGGAACGCATCCACTTCTGCAAGAGTTTTTGCCGCAAAGCCGACCGTCACGCCATTGCTGGAGGGGGCTTCGCCATTGCCCGGCTGGGCAATGATGAACCCGGGCTTTTCACGGCCGTAAAGCACCCAGCCATTGCCGAAAGGGCCGAGGTTCTTGATCCCGAGCGTACCCAAGACCGCATCGAAAAACGCGACCGAGGCCGTGAGATCAGCGGCGCCAATGAAGACATGCGAGAAGAGAGCGTCGCCGGAGATAACGGGCGTGGACATGACAGATTTCCTTGTTTTAGGGAGATGAGACAGCCTGAGATTCGGTTCAGTAGTGGATCACCGATCGAATCGATTTTCCTTCGTGCATCAGATCGAAGGCCTTGTTGATGTCATCCAGGCCCATGGTATGGGTGACGAAGGGGGCCAGATCGATCTCGCCCTTCATCGCGTCCTCCACCATGCCGGGAAGCTGACTGCGGCCCTTCACGCCACCAAAGGCCGAGCCCTTCCAGACACGGCCGGTAACCAGCTGGAAGGGCCGGGTCGAGATTTCCTTGCCCGCGCCCGCGACCCCGATGACGATGGACTGGCCCCAGCCGCGATGCGCTGCCTCCAGCGCGGAGCGCATGACATCGACATTGCCGATACATTCGAAGGTGTGATCGACGCCCCAGCCGGTCATCTCGATCAGAACTTCGTGGATCGGCTTGTCGAAGTCTTTCGGGTTCAGGCATTCCGTCGCCCCGAAACTCCGGGCGAGCTCGAATTTGGCCGGATTGGTGTCGATGGCGATGATACGCCCCGCCTGCGCCTGCCGTGCGCCCTGGATCGCCGCAAGACCGATACCCCCAAGGCCAAAGATGGCGACGGAATCCCCGGGCTGAACCTTGGCCGTGTTGTGAACGGCCCCGATGCCGGTGGTCACGCCGCAGCCCAGCAGGCAGACATGTTCGTGATTGGCTTCGGGGTTGATCTTCGCAAGCGAGACCTCGGCCACAACGGTATATTCGCTGAAGGTCGAGCAGCGCATGTAGTGATAGAGGGGCTGGCCATTATAGGAAAAGCGGCTGGTCCCGTCGGGCATCACGCCTTTGCCCTGCGTCGCGCGAACCGCCACGCAAAGGTTCGTCTTGCCGGATTTGCAGAACAGGCATTCGCCGCATTCGGCGGTGTAAAGCGGGATGACATGATCGCCAGGCATGACACTGGTCACACCTTCGCCGACCTTCACCACGATGCCCGCCCCCTCATGGCCCAGCACCACAGGGAATAGACCCTCGGGATCGTCACCCGACAGCGTGAAGGCATCTGTATGGCAGACACCGGTGTTGGTGATCCTGATCAGAACCTCGCCCTTGCGCGGCGGCTCTACGTCGATCTCGACGATTTCAAGCGGCCTGCCCGGTGCGAAGGCGATAGCTGCACGTGATTTCATGATCCCGTTTCCTTCGATGTTGAATGGTTATGCGCCCCATCGGGGGGCGTCGGCCGTCCTTGCCGTGGACGTGAGCAGGTGTTGCGACGCCCATAATCTTCGTTGGGGCATCCCTGTGGACCGGGATATAGCGCGGCAATCACCTTCGTGTATATGGAATTGTCTTGAATTTATAATTCCACTAATGGGAATAATTGGCAGGGACTATAGGGAGAGAAGGCGCGTTTCATGCAAAAGGAAATTGAGCTGATGCGCATCTTTCGGGTCGCAGCCGAAAGTTCCAGCTTCCGCGAGGCGGCGGTCCGACTCGGCACGTCACCGCAGGGCGTAACGCGTGCAATCCAGCAGCTGGAGCGGCATTTCGGTGAAGCGTTGTTCCATCGCAGCACGCGGCAGATCCGCATCACGAGTTTCGGCGAGGGGCTCCTCATCCAATTTCGCCCGGTGCTCGATCATTTCGAGGGCCTCTGGCGGACGCCAAGTGCCGCCGAGGAGGCATCCCTTTCAGGCACGGTGCGCATCACGGCACCACATAGCCTCGGCATGCGGGCGATCTTACCGGTGATGCCCCGCGTGGTGGCCCGTTATCCCGGGATCATGCTGGATGTGCGCCTGACGGATCGGATCAGCAACACCGTTGATGAGGGTATCGATGTCGGCATCAGGGTCGGCTTTCTGCGCGACAGCCGGTTCGTTGCGCGCAAGGCGGCCAACATGAGGTTGCCTGTAGTGGCGACCCCGGATCTGATCAGCAGGGTGGGGATCCCCGAGACGATCGAGGATCTGTCAGGCCTGCCGGTGATCGCATCCCTTGATGTCAATACCGGGCGCCCGTGGCATTGGCACTTCAGCGGCGGCCGACAATGGACACCTGTAGCTGCTGCATTGGTCGCGGACAATGCAGATATCGAGATGGGCGCGACGCTGGCCGGGATCGGCTTTGCTCAGCTGGCGGATTACATGGCTGCCCCCCATATCGCTCGCGGGGAATTGGTGCAGGTACTTCCAGCGGAAGAACCCCCGGCCTGGGGCCTCTATGTCTACCGGTCGCAAACGGGGCCGGTCCCGGCAAGGATCCGGGTGGTCTTCGATGAAATGCTGGCAACTGTGAGATCGCTGCCCGCAATGAGGTGAAGACCGCAGGGAGGCCGCTGTCCTCCGATCGCTTTTGGAAGAAGATCAAGGCCATGGAGACTGCCGAAATCGCCATCAATGTCGGGATAGTTTTCCGAGGTGCTGCGGCGGATCACGCCGATGGCCTCCCGATAGACTTCGCCGCGTGCTGCATGATCGCGGCTAAAGACCGGATATTCGGTTGCGCGGTCGCCAGATGCGGCCCCAAGCAGGAATCGCCCGCCGCTTATAACATCGACAGATGCTGCCGACTTGGCAGTGTGGAGCGGATGGCGCAGCGGCAGGACGATACCGGCAGAACTGAGTGCCGCCCTTTTCGTGACGACTGCAAGTTGGCCGAGCCAGACCCAGGGATCGTAGATCTGGCCGGCATCATTGAAAGCCAGATCAAACAGAGGCACGTCGCGCACCCATAGCGCGGCAAGCGCCAACTGATCAGCCTGAGCAGCCAGATCGAGTTGGCCCGCCATGTCCGGCACGCCGTTCACCAACGGCGCCATCGGAAGCATCATTCCGATCGTCATTTTCCCGGGCTGGAACATCCGGTTGAAGCCCGGGTGATTGATCGTTAGCTGTGCCGACATGACGGTCCTCCTCGTTCGATGGACACTCAGGCGACGGTGCAGACACCACCGGCACATTCGCCGGCGATCTGGGCATCGGCGGTGGAGCGCTCAGCAGCGCGTCCCAGTGCCTCGGCAAAGACCCGTTGAGATTGGGCGCCGGAGATCACCTCTCCATCGATGTCGAAGTTCGGGACGCCGGAGACCTGTAAGGCTTGATCGATCTTGCGTATAGCGTCGCGTTCCTCGTCGCTGGCGAGGAACGCGGAGACCATCTCGCGGTCGAGACCCTGTTCGACGGCAATGTCGGTCAGCGTTTCCCTATCACCGACGTCCCGGCCATGCTCGAAATACGCCGACAACAGCGCATTGCCCAAAGCATTCGCCGCGCCGAACCGCTCGGCAAAGCGCATCAGGCGATGCGCCAGGAACGTGTTGGGGGTTTTCTCGATGGCGTCGTAGTCGAACGCTACGTCATCGCTCTGCACGGCGGCAACCGTCTGGGCATCCAGCATGCGGCTGCGATCCCAGCTGCCAAATTTCATCGAGCGATAGATTTTGCGGTTCATAGGCCAGAACATTAGAGCGCGACTGTCTTCAGTTGGTTTCACGGTCATTGCGGGCGTCAAAGTGCTGGGCCAAAGCTGTCCCATCCTGTTCTGCAAACCACCCCGCAAAACCTGCGGCACATTCCGCCGCGATCGGCCCCGACCGTGACATCATCCGTTCCTCGAAGGCTTGAACGGCGGTGGGCCAGTCCACCGCGGCGACAAGCGCCTCGGCCAGTTCCGCCGCATCCAGCATCGCAAGGTTCACGCCAACACCCATCGGCGGCATCACATGGGCCGCGTCGCCGACAAGGGTCAGGCCGGGGCGGTGTTCCCAGCGGAAATCGACCGGCAGCGCATTGATTGGACGCACCGCAGCCAGCCGATCTGCGGAAGAAATCAGGGCGGTCAGCCTCGGGGACCAGCCCGGATAATAGGAAAGGATCTGATCGGTTGTAATCCCCGCGAGGGCCTTGTCCGGCCTGAAACCCGCTTCGGCAGGAGTCCGGATCGCGGCATAGACCCGGATCTGGCCTCCACCGTTGCGCTGCGCAAAGAGCCCTGCTCCGCCATGCAGCGAGAAGAGCGTGCCGTGGCCGACAAGCCGCGACAGTTCAGTGTGGCGGGTATCGACATCCGACAGCCAGAGTTCAACAAAGCTGATCCCGGTATAGGTCGGCAGAACATCGGAAAGTACCGGCCGGACGCGCGACCATGCCCCATCGGCGCCGATGACAAGATCGAACGGACCGACTTCGCGATCCGCCAGCCGGATTGCATAAGCCCCATCCTCGCGCGCGGTAACCTCCTCTACATGGGCGTTCCACAGAATTTGTTGCGGATCGAGCGGTGCCAGAAGAAGCTCGCGAAGGACAATCCGGTCGATTTCGGGACGATCACCCTCCCCAGGCTCCGGAGCTTCATCGCGTAGGGTATCGCCGCTCAGGGCATCGATGACCCGTGTTTCCTGATCCTCATGACGCGCGACCGCCATGAACGCCTCAAGCTGGCCCGCCATCTTCAACGCCGCTTGCCCCTCGTCAGGATGCAGGTCCAGCGATCCCCCCTGGTCGCGGGCGGCAGGACCGGCGTCGCTTTCCAGAACAGTTGCGAGAATGCCATGCCGTTTCAGCACATTCGCCGCCGTCAGCCCGGCCGGGCCTGCGCCGACAATGGCGATACGAGGGGGTTGTTTCATTTTGCGGTTTCCCTGATTAATATAGGAGCCTATTATATATGAATAGGCTCCTATATTAATCAAGAGGTCCATTGTGCAAAACGACTGGCAGCCCGGATCCATGCCAACCGCCGTGATCGGCCAGATTCACCGCGTGTTGCACAAACTTGTAGATCAGCGGCTGCGGGCCGAGGGGCTTTCCGCCTCTCAGATCCCGGTGCTGGTCGCTCTGAGGGACGGGCGGAAACTGACGCAGAAGGAGCTGACCGCGATCGCAGGCGTCGAACAGCCGAGCATGGCCCAGCTTCTGGGGCGAATGGAAAAGGATGGGCTGATCCGACGCGAACCCGATCCGCAGGATGGACGGAAAAGTCTGATCAGCCTTACCGAGCAAGCCCTGCCGCTGATCAGGACCGGGCGGGGCGTGCTGCATCATATAGACATCGAAGCAACGTCGGGGCTGAGCGATGCTGATCGGGTGGAACTGCTACGTCTTCTGGGTCTGATCGCACAGGCTGTCAGGTCGGATATGCTCTCTTTGGATGACGGTGACGCAGCGCAGCAATGAAACCAGGTCAGGCACATCAAAGGACCTGCCCTCAGCCTCTCGCCTAACCTCGCCTGCCTGCGATGCCGTCGCGGAGGACCCGTACGACCTTGATGTCTTTACCGGGGTAGATACGGGCCAGCTTATCGAGGGCGGCCTGCTCGGAGATCTCCCGGATGATGTGCTGAACTTTGCCGCGGTCGGGGATATCGGCGGTAATCGTGAACTTCGTGGTCGACATGGGTCCAATCGCCATCAGGCTGGAGCGGTCTGGAGGAATGGGAAGACGAGACGAACGAAGCAGAGGGAATACCTGGCAGCAAGGGCTGGGCTTCCCATGGAGCAGGACGGCGCCGAATTCCCGAGCAGTCTATCCCGAGAACGGGTCACCTCACCTTGCGGCGCGGTTATTTCGCGAGCAGCTTGTTCTTGATCAGGCCGACAACGACCTGCAGGATCGCCCCGCCAACACCGCCGCCAACAAGCTGCCCGATGAGGCTCACCACGTCTACGCCGCCACCGGCAGCTGCCGTGCCAGACCCGACAAGGCCACCCAGAAGCGATCCGCCACCGAGGCCACCGATAGCGCCGGCGATCAGATTGCCGATCTGCCCGAGATCCGATTGCTTGACCGCCTTGCTGCTGGCCGTGCCGCCGACGGCCCCGCCGATCAACTGCGCGATGATTGATGCAATATCCATTGTACTCTGTCCCTTACCATAACGCGCCGTTTTCGCGCTGAGGAAGCCTATTCCCCGAAGATCCATCCGGGAAGGGCGTTGTGCGGGGCATCATGGCCTTGCCGTCGTTGCCCGACTCATTCAACGGCAGGGTTCTTTTTGAAGCCCGTTATGCTGACCTGGCGACACTGACCGGCACTGACCGACCACAAGGCACCGTTTGGCGGCACGATTCCCCCGGATTCTGACAGGTCATTGCACTCCGCCATCCTGCGCCGCACCACGTCCATCTACGCCACGGCGCGCAGGACCAGCCCCGGAGACATCGAATATTCTCTCACGATTTCCATTGCTTGCGGGTATTCTGGATCTGATGCTTATGGCTATGACCTTGCCAGAACCCCAAAACAGAGCGACCATGACGACGCGCGAGCGCGATGCGCCGCTCGTTGCCCGGTCGTCGGCGGGTCCGGACCTCAGCTTCACGCCCTGCGGGACACCCGATCCGCGCCTCGTCCGGCTGGCGCAACTTCTGGCCCGGCGGGCCGCACGGGAATGCTTCGAGGTACAAAGGGAGAGGCGGCATAAAGGCGCCTCGTAATCCGGAGAGGGATGATTATGAAGGTCGCACTCTATGCCCGCTATTCGTCCGACAACCAGCGTGATGCCTCGATCGCCGATCAGTTCCGCATGTGCCGGCTTCATGCCGAGAAGCAGGGCTGGTCCATCGTCGAGGAATACTCCGATCACGCGATCTCGGGATCGTCGCTCCTGCGCCCCGGCATTCAGGTCCTGATCGCCGATGCCACCAGAGGCCGGTTCGACCTGATCCTCTCGGAGGCCATGGACCGACTGTCGCGCGATCAGGAAGACATCGCCGGGATCTTCAAGCGCATGTCCTATGCCGATGTGAAGATCGTGACGCTGTCGGAAGGAGAGATCACCTCGCTCCATGTCGGCCTCAAGGGCACGATGAACGCGCTGTTCCTCAAGGACCTCGCCGACAAGACCCGCCGCGGGCTGCGCGGCCGCGTTGAGGCAGGGAAGTCCGGCGGCGGCAACGCCTACGGCTATGACGTGATCCGCGCCGTAGACGGCAACGGCGAGCTGATCCGGGGAGAGCGCAGGATCAATGAGGTTGAAGCCGATGTCGTCCGCCGCATCTTTCGCGACTATGCTGCTGGTAAATCCGCCAAGCGGATCGCGGTGGACCTGAATAGGGAATGCATTCCCGCGCCCGGCGGCCGGGACTGGGGCTTCAGCACCATCAACGGCAACCCGAAGCGCGGCACCGGCATCCTCAATAACGAGATGTATATCGGCCGCCTCATCTGGAACCGGCAGAGGTTCATCAAGGATCCCGATACCGGCAAGCGCCAGGCCCGGCTGAATCCAGAAGCCGACCGGGTGATCCAGGACGTCCCCGATCTGCGCATCCTCGACGACGCGCTCT
>JAATGA010000216.1 GCA_015654855.1 Rhodobacterales bacterium | reverse complement strand
GAGGGGGCGGCGTTTCGGCATCCGGCGCGTCGGATCAGAACCCGGCCTTGATGTTCTCGAACTCTTCCAGCATCCGGTCGCGCATCGCCTGGTCGATCGGCGTCTGCGCCAGCAGCGTGGTCGAGATCGGGTCCATGAAGTTGTCCTTCAACTCCTGCTCCGAGATCTGCTTCATCCCTTCGACGTTCGACGAGGCATAGCCCACGTTGTCCAGCAGCGCCTTGGCCGAGGACGGCGCGATGAAGGCGTTGATGTAGTCATAGGCCTGATCTTCGCTGCCGGGGCCGTCTTTCAGGTTCACATAGCCGCAGAACCAGGACGAGGCGCCCTCTTTCGCCTGCCGCTGGAAGCCGACGGGGAAGCTTTCTTCTTTCAACAGCGGCAGCGCGTCGTTCCAGGACCAGGCGACCTGAACCTCGCCCGATTTCATCAGTTGGACCAGCTCCGACGGGTCGGCCCAGTAGACGCGGACATTGCCATGCACGTCGCGCAGCCATTGCGCGGCGGCGGCGAACTGTTCCTCGGTGATATTGGTCCAGTCGCCGACCCCCGTGGCCAGCAGCGCCAGCGCCCACACGTCATCGGTGTTGTCGGGCAGCGAGATGCGGCCGGCGTATTTCGGGTCCTTGAACACCTCGAGCGAGGCGACATCCTCAGCAGGGACCGTATCGGTGTTATAGGCGATGGCGGTGTAGGCGTAGTCGGTCGGAATATACCAGACCCCGCCGTCGTCCTGGAAGATTTTGGAGTTCAGCAGGCGCGGGTCGATGTTCTTGAATTCCGGGATCTTCGACACGTCCCAAGGCTCGATCAGGTCCGCCGCGCGGTATTTCGACACCATCTGCGAGCACGGATGCGCCACATCCGCCTTGAAGCCCGAGGACAGTTTCTGGAACGCCTCGTCATCGTCGGCGAAGAAGGCGAAGGTCGGCCCCTTGCCGAATTTCGTGACGTAATCGGCGAAAAGCTCGGGCTGCTCGAAGCTGGTCCAGTCGAAGACGGTCAGCTTCGGATCCTCGGCGCGGGCGGCGACCGAGAACATCAGCGCGGCCGCGGTCGTGGCCAGAAGAAGGGCGGGGCGTTTCATCGTAACCTCTGGGTTGGGAAGGGATCGTTGGTCCCGGCCTGGCGCCGGGTTCATCCTGAACGCTAGTTTAGCTCTGGTATCGCCTCAAGCACTTATTGCACATTCGGCGCGCAGGGCTGCACGGGGGGAAGGGGATTTCCGCCGATGCCGTCAGGAACGCCGGGGCCTGTGCGCGACGCCGCCGGGCCCGCGACAAAGGGGAATAAGATGGCCGACCTCGATCTGGATTTCGTGCGGGGGCAGTTTCCCGCCTTCGCCTCGCCGGTGCTGTCCTCGCACGCATTCTTTGAAAACGCCGGCGGGTCCTATCCCTGCCGCCAGGTGGTCGACCGGCTGACCCGGTTTTACACCGACCGCAAGGTGCAGCCCTATGCGCCCTATCCCGGCGCGCTGGCCGGCGGGGCCGAGATGGACGAGGCGCGTGCAAGGCTGGCGGGCCTGATGGGCGTCGATGGCGACCAGGTAAGCTTCGGCCCCTCGACCAGCGCCAATACCTTCGTGCTGGCCAATGCGGTGCGGCTGTGGCTGCGGGGCCAGGATGCCGCCATCGTCGTGACCGATCAGGACCACGAGGCAAACTCCGGCTGCTGGCGGCGTCTGGCGGATGAGGGGATCGAGGTCCGGGAATGGAGGCTCGACCCTGCGACGGGTCTGCTGGATCCGGCGCGGCTGGACGATCTGCTGGCCGACGGGCGGGTGCGGCTGGTGGCCTTTCCGCATTGCTCCAACGTCGTGGGCGCGATCAATCCGGTGGCTGAAATTTGCGCCATGGCGCGGGCGAAGGGGGCGCGGACGGTGGTCGATGGCGTCAGCTATGCCCCGCATGGCCTGCCGGATTTCCCGGCCCTCGGGGCGGATGTCTATCTGTTCTCGGCCTACAAGACCTATGGCCCGCATCAGGGCATCATGCTGATCGCGCGGGATTTCGGCGCGGAACTGCCGGCCCAGGGCCACTGGTTCAACGCCGGGGTATTGTGGAAGCGTTTCACCCCCGCCGGGCCGGACCATGCCCAGATCGCCGCTTGCGCCGGGATCGCCGACTATATCGACGCGCTTTATGCGCACCACTTCGCGGGCGAGGCCGATGCCCCGGCCCGCAACGCCGCCGTCCACGACCTGATGCGCGCGCACGAGATCGAGGTGACGGCCCCGCTGCTCGATTTTCTGGCAGCGCGAAACGATGTCCGCCTGATCGGCCCGCGCGACCCGGTGAGCCGTGCGCCGACCGTCGCCGTGGCGCTGGACCGGCCCGCCGATCCGGTGTCGCTGGCGCTTTCCGCCCATGGCATTGCCTGCTGGGGCGGGGATTTCTATGCGAAACGTCCGCTTCAGGCGATGGGGGTGGACCTCGACAAGGGCGTTCTGCGCCTGAGCCTCGTCCACTACACCAGCGCGGCGGAGGTTTCCCGCCTGATCCATGGGCTGGAATCGGTGCTTTGATGCCATGGTGACGGTTTTGTAACAGAAATATGACAATACCGCATTGCGGGCAACCGATGCCCGTGGTTGGCTGTCCCCGAACGGGGCAGTCAAACGCGAGGCGCATGAATTGGAAAGCACGATCCGGCTGATCGACCTGCTGGGGGCGGTGGCTCTGCTGATGTGGGGGCTGCGGCTGATCAAGACCGGCGTGCTGCGGGCCTTCGGCGCCACCTTGCGGATGTGGATCGCGCGGGGCACGCACAACCGGGTGCAGGCGGCGTTTTCGGGCTTTCTGGCGACGATCGGGCTGCAAAGCTCCACCGCGACGGCGGTGATCGCGGCCTCTTTCGCGGCGCGCGGGCTGATCGAGCCGGTGATGGCCCAGGCGGTGATGCTGGGGGCGAACCTCGGTACGGCGGTGGTGGCGGTGGTGCTGTCGGCCGATCTGCACTGGCTGGGCAGTCTTTTCATCCTGATCGGGGTCGTGACCTTTTCGCGCAGCACCGGCACGGCGGCCAAGGGCGCGGGTC
This sequence comes from Rhodobacterales bacterium, assembly GCA_015654855.1. Classification (GTDB taxonomy): domain Bacteria; phylum Pseudomonadota; class Alphaproteobacteria; order Rhodobacterales; family Rhodobacteraceae; genus JAATGA01. The sequence continues at coordinate 867 of JAATGA010000216.1, read as the reverse complement.
GGGCGATCCTGGGCCTGGGCCTGATGATCCTGTCGCTGAAACTGCTGGGCGAGGTGAACGAGGCTTTGCGCGGCGCCCCCGCCGTGACCGCGATCTTTGCCGCGCTGAACGGCGCGCCGGTCTTTGCCGCGATCTTCGCCGCCGGTTTCGCGGTGGCGGGGTCGTCGTCGCTGGCCGTGGTGATCTTCGTCATGCTGCTGGCACAAGGGGGCGCGGTGCCGCCCGCCCTAGCGCTCGCCATGGTCGCGGGGGCCAATGTCGGCGGGGCGATCCCGCCCTGGCTCGCGACCTCGGCCGAAGGGGCGGGGGCGCGGCGGCTGACGCTGGCCAACCTGGCGGTGCGGGGCATGGGCGCGCTGGTCGTGGTGGCCTTCGCCGCCCCCCTATCGGCGCTGATCGCGCAATACCTGCCTAACCCCGCCCAGGCGGTGGTGTGGAGCCATGTGGGCTTCAGCCTCGTGCTGCTGGTGGTCTTTCTGCCGCTGATCGGTCCGCTTGGCCGGCTGGTCGCGCGGCTGGTCCCCGAGGGCGAGGCCGAGGCGGCAACCGGCCCGGCCTATCTGGACGAAAGCCTGCTGGCCACGCCCCCGCTGGCGCTGGCCGTCGCCGCGCGCGAGACGCTGAGGTTGGGTGATATCGTGGCGCAGATGCTGGAACGCACCCAGACCGCGCTGGAACGCTCGGACGAGGTGGCGGCGGGCGGGGTCGGGGCGCTCGAATCCCAAGTCGACAGCCTTTGCGAGGCGATCAAGATCTATGTCGCGCACCTGTCCCGGGTCGAGCTGGACGAGGCGGACACCCGCCGCGCGGGCGAGATCGTGTCCTATGCCATCAACCTGGAACATATCGGCGACATCGCCGACAGCG
>JAATGA010000515.1 GCA_015654855.1 Rhodobacterales bacterium | reverse complement strand
GCCACCGCATGGGCGGTGCCGAGTTGCGGGTCCTGCACCACGGTCAGCGCATCCTCGTCGAAGTCGTGGGTGATCTTCGCCACCGCCTCGCCACCATGGCCGGTGACGACGACCACCCGCTCGGGGTCGAGCGCGCGACCGGCGGCCAGCGCGTGGTGCAGCAGGGGAACGCCCGCCAGCGGATGCAGCACCTTCGGCAGGTCGGAGTTCATCCGCGTTCCCATGCCGGCTGCCAGAACGATCAGCGAAACCTGCATCTTGCCCTCTTTCCTTCTTGTTGCGGGCGTTTTACGGCGAGGGGATGCGGCCCCGCAAGGGGCGGGCGTTCACGGATGACGACAGGCCGGTAACAGAAGGCCGGAATGCGCGGGGGATGGCGATGAAAACGGTGGTTTTCGACCTGGATGGCACGCTGGCCGATACCTCGGCCGATCTGCTGGCCTCTGCCAATGCCTGTTTCCGGGGCCTCGGCCTTGAAGCCCCCCTCGGGCCGGGCGATGCGCTGACCGCCTTTCACGGCGGGCGGGCGATGCTGCGGCTGGGGTTCGGACGGCTCGGCCTGGACTGGAGCGAGGCCGATGTGGATGCGCAATATCCCGTCCTGCTCGACGCCTATGCGCAAGCGATCTGCGAGCAGACCACGCTCTACCCCGGCGCTGTCGCGGCGGTGGAGGGCCTGCGCGCCGCCGGCTACGCTGTCGCGATCTGCACCAACAAGCCGGAGGGCCTGGCCGAAGATCTGACCCGCCGGCTCGGCATCCGGGGTCTGTTCGGCGCGCTGGTGGGGGCCGACACGCTGCCCGTCCGCAAGCCCGATCCCGCGCCGTATCGCGCGGCGGTGGAGCGGGCAGGGGGCACGCCCGCCCGGTCGATGCTGGTGGGCGACACGGATACCGACCGGCGCACCGGGCTTGCCGCCGGGGTGCCGGTCGCGCTCGTCACCTTCGGACCCGAGGGGCGGGGCGTCGAACGCTTCGCCCCCGAGGCGCTGCTGGACCGTTACGCCGATCTGGCCCCGCTGGTGGCGCGACTGATCGGCTGACGGATCAGAGAAAGTTCTTGCGGCACCATTTCGAGGTGGTGTCGTATTCCGCGAAAAGCTGCGGCATGGTGCGGCTGTTCAGGATCCGGGCGAAGCGCTGCTTCATCGCCTGCAACTTTTCGGCGTCGCTTCCCGGGACATAGGCCAGCATCCTGATGGCCGCGGTCTGCGCCACATCCGCGTCTCGGGCCGAGATATAGCCCGCATCGCGCAACTCGGACGAGACCATGAACAACATGGCCGAGCAATGCAGGGCCTGCGCCGCCCGCCCCTGGATCACCAGATCCGCCTTTGCCGCCGGGGCGGTCAGCCCCATGGCCGCCACCGCCGCCGCCATCATCCACGCTTTCGCTTTCATCGCACGCTCCCTGTCGTGGTAACCGGCCCTGTCGTCGCAACGGGCTGTTTTGAGGTCTGTCATTCGGCCGGCGGATCGCCCCGCCGACAGGAACAGATTGGCCGAAGCGCGGGCCGCTGTGAAGCCGAGCGGGCGAAACTGACGGCTTTTGTCATGCGGGGCGTGACGGGCTGTCCGGTGCGCCCGGCCGTGGCCGCCGGACCGGGCGGGCGGCAGAGGCGGCGGCCAACCGCCGGGGCGGACGATGTGTCCGCGGCTGGGGTGCCTCATGCGCCGGAATGCCGCCCCACGGGGCGGGTCACGGCTTGCCGGCGGCCAGGTCGACCGGCACCACCGACAGCGCCATCTTCGCCGATCCCTCGCTCAGCTCGTTCGCATGGGCGACGTAAAGCAGCACGCCGTTCGCCTCGTCCCAGATCCGGGTCACGCGCAGGGATTTCAGCACCAGAGAGCGGCCGGTGCTGAAGATCCGCTCGCCCTTTGGGCCGCGGGCGATGTCGCCGATGGTCATCGGCCCGGTCCGCGCGCAGGAAATGGCCGAGTTCGAGGGATCCTCGAACCAGTTGCCCTGGGAAACCCGGTCGTAAAGCGAGCGATCGAAATAGGTCAGGTAACAGGTCACGCCTTTGACCCCCGGGTCGGCAATCGCCTCGACCACGATGTCGTTGCCCACCCAGTCGACGCCGATGCGCCCGACCTCTTGCGCCGGGGCGGCGAGGGGCAGCGCCAGGCCGAGCGTGGCGGCAAGGCAAAGCGGGCGAAGGCGAGGGTGGGGCATGGCGGTGTCTTTCGCGACGGGGGTTTGTGGAAAGATGGGGGTTTGCGCGCCGCTGCCAAGGGGCGGTCCGTCACGGGCGCAATCGAAAGGCGGGCCGTCGCCGGGCAGGGGCCGCGCCGGGGGCGATCCTCGCTCTGCTGCCGGCCCGCCTCGGGGGGCCATTCCTCGCCGCCGCTTTGTCGGGGGAAAATGTGGTTCAGGATGTGCGCGCGGAGAAGGTATGGCGCCGCCGCTGATCGCGACCAGGTTCGGGCGGTTCAACATGGACACCCGGAAAAGGCGCGGCCGCCGGGGCGAGGGTTCCCCGGCGGCCGTGTTCAGGCAACGTGGCGCGGGGCTTCCCTTCCCCGCGCCGGCCCCTTCGACCCTCAGAACTTCAGAACGTAGGACACGCCATAGACCAGCGGGTCGATGTTCGCCGTGCCGATCTTGGCCCCGTCGAGTCTGACTTCCGCGTCGATGTCGGCCCAACGCGCGTCGATCCGCACCGCCGAGGTGTCGTTGATCGCGATGTCGGTGCCGATATGCGCGGCCAGCCCCCAAGAGTTTTCCAGCTTCAGATCGCCCAGGTCCGAGCTTTCCGAGAAGAATGTGGTGAAGTTCACGCCAAGCCCGACGAAGGGGGTGAACCGGCTGGTGTTGACGAAGTGGTATTGCAGCGAGACCACCGGCGGCAGTTGCTTGACGGTGCCGGCATGGGCGCCGTTCAGCGAGACCGAATGCTTGAAGGGCAGGGCGCCCAACACCTCGATCCCGAGGTTGTCGCGGATGAAGTATTCGCCTGTGATCGTCGGCCGGACCGAAGTCGAGACCGAGGAATCGAGCCCGGCGAGCGCGCCGTTGTCGTGCTTCGGATTGACGGCGGCGACGCCGACGCCCAAGGTCCAGGTTCCGGCCTCTTGCGCCACGGCGGGCAGGGCAAGACCGACGGCCAGGATCGCGCCGGAAAACAGAGATACAGGATTCATCGTTTTACGTCCGTATGTTATGTAGACGGATCATTCGCGCCATCCGCGCCCGCCGGCCTTGATCCAGGTCAAGAATCCGCCGGGCGGTGCGATGTGGCCGGGTTTGTGACAATACGGCAACAGGCATTCGTCCGGGGGCGGCGAATCCCTTGGCGGTAGCCGGACCGAAACCTCCGCCGCAGAAGCGGAGCGAAAAGAGGCGGGCGATGCGTTCAGGCACGGGATATGGCGGCAGGCGACGGCAAGGCGCATCCCGGTCACGGCGCGGGCCGGAGTTCTGGCTGAAGGCGGCGATGGCGCTGGCCGCGCTGCTCTTGGTCGTGTTGCCCTTCGTCGCCGATGCGGTGAACGCTGCGCTGCGCCCGGTAAGCGGTCCGCGCGGCGATTGCCGCATCCTGTCGGTGATCGACGGCGACACCGTTCTGCTGTGGTGCGCGGGCGACCGGCCCGAGCGGGCGCGGCTGACCGGCTTCGACACGCCCGAATTGTTCTCACCCGGCTGCCCCTCGGAATATGTCGCCGCCGAGCGGGCGAAATGGGCGCTGCGGGCGATGATCTTCGCGGCCGACAAGATCCGGGTCACACCGGGCGGGCGCGACCGTTACGACCGGCTGCTGGCGGCGGTGACGCTCGACGGGGTGGCCCTCGCCGACCGCATGGTCGCCGGCGGCCACGCCAGGCGCTATGACGGCGGGCGGCGTCGGGGCTGGTGCGGGGCGGGGTGAAACCTTTCCGAAACGCGCGGTCCGGCGGGGAAAGCGTGGCCGTCTCTCGCAAGGGGCGTGGCTGAAAAACGACATCGTTTCTGACGCTTTCGGAATATCGGAAATCGCGGGTTCCCTGGCCCGATGCGCCCCCGGACGGCACGGCGGACTCATCGGGACGTCTCCGTCCCCGTCGCATCTCCCGTCGTCTATTCCCAGGAAGAATCCCAGGGATTTCAGAGTGTTTCCGTCGCCGATGCAGGAAACCCCGCCGTCCGAGAGCCACCCGTCCCGCCTTTCGCGGGCGGAGAGAAACCTTCTGCAAATGCGATGCCGCAGAGCAGGAATTCGCTCCGCCTTCGGTTGACCCCGCCAAGGGCGCAGAGTAAACGGGACAGCGAAGAGACATAGCGCCGCGGCTTGCAGCGTCGCAGGCTCGCCATCCGCCAGCCGAAGGAGCCCCTCGTGGACGACCTACTTCGTGAGTATCTTCCGATCCTGATCCTGCTCGGAATCACAATCGCATTGGGACTCGTTCTTATTCTTGCCGCCGTCGTTCTCGCGGTGCGCAATCCCGACCCCGAGAAGGTTTCTGCCTACGAATGCGGCTTCAACGCCTTTGACGACGCGCGGATGAAATTCGACATCCGGTTCTACTTGGTGTCGATCCTGTTCATCATCTTCGACCTTGAGGTCGCCTTCCTGTTCCCCTGGGCCACTGCTTTCGCAGAGATCAGCATGACGGCCTTCTGGTCGATGATGGTCTTCCTGGCCGTGCTGACGGTCGGCTTCGCCTATGAATGGAAGAAAGGGGCCCTGGAATGGGAGTGAGCGGCGGTATCCAGACGGGCGCCAATCAGGCCGGCGCCGATCACGAGGTCGCGACCCAGGCCCTGAACCGCGAATTGCAGGACAAAGGGTTCCTGCTGACCTCGACCGAGGACATCATCAACTGGGCCCGGATCGGCTCGCTGCACTGGATGACCTTCGGCCTCGCCTGCTGCGCGGTCGAAATGATCCAGATGTCGATGCCGCGCTATGATGTCGAACGCTTCGGCACGGCGCCGCGGGCCTCGCCCCGGCAGTCGGACCTGATGATCGTCGCGGGCACGCTGACCAACAAGATGGCCCCGGCTTTGCGCAAGGTCTATGATCAGATGCCCGAGCTGCGCTATGTGATCTCAATGGGGTCCTGCGCGAACGGCGGCGGCTATTACCACTACAGCTATTCGGTGGTGCGCGGCTGCGACCGGGTCGTGCCGGTCGACATCTATGTCCCCGGCTGCCCGCCCACGGCCGAGGCGCTGCTCTACGGCATCTTGCAGTTGCAGCGGAAAATCCGCCGAACCGGCACCCTTGTGCGTTGAGGTGACACGATGTCCGAAGCCCTTGAAGAACTTTCGGCCCATGTCGCGCTGAAGCGTCCCGAGGCGGTCGTCTCGGCCGCCGTCGCCTGGGGCGAACTGACGGTCGAGGTGCAGCCGGCCCATCTGCTGGCCTTCCTCGAATTCCTCAAGACCGACGCGCGCTGCCGGTTCGGTCAGTTGATCGACATCACCGCGCTGGACCACCCCGAGCGCGAGCGGCGGTTCGACGTGGTGTATCACCTGCTGTCGATGCAGCAGAACCAGCGCATCCGGGTGAAGATCGCGGTGGCCGAGGATGAATTCGCGCCCTCGGCGATCCCGGTCCACCCGTCGGCCAACTGGTATGAGCGCGAAACCTTCGACATGTTCGGCATCCTGTTCTCGGGTCACCCCGACCTGCGGCGGCTGCTGACCGACTATGGCTTTCGCGGGCACCCGCTTCGCAAGGATTTCCCGACCACCGGCTATACCGAGGTCCGCTATGACGAGGCGCAAAAGCGCGTGGTCTACGAGCCGGTGAAGCTGGTGCAGGAATTCCGCCAGTTCGATTTCATGTCGCCGTGGGAGGGTGCGCAATACATCCTTCCGGGCGACGAAAAAAAGGCCTGAACGCAATGGGCGGCCAGATGAACGGCGACGGTCGGGACGCAATGGCACCTGTCCCCCGCAAGGGACGGGCCGCGACGATGGGCGAGGTTTTCGCATGATGGACGGCAAATTCGACGACACGCTCACCGGCGAACAGAAGATCCGCAATTTCAACATCAACTTCGGCCCGCAACACCCTGCGGCGCACGGCGTGCTGCGTCTGGTGCTGGAGCTGGATGGCGAGGTGGTGGAACGCTGCGATCCGCATATCGGCCTGCTGCACCGCGGCACCGAAAAGCTGATGGAAAGCCGGACCTATCTGCAAAACCTGCCCTATCTGGACCGGCTCGACTACGTTTGCCCGATGAACCAGGAACATGCCTGGTGCATGGCGATCGAGCGGCTGACCGGCACGGTCGTGCCGCGCCGGGCGAGCCTGATCCGGGTGCTGTATTCCGAGATCGGCCGCATCCTGAACCACCTGCTGAACGTCACCACCGGCGCGATGGACGTGGGCGCGCTGACCCCGCCGCTGTGGGGGTTCGTGCCGCGCGAGGAGCTGATGGCCTTCTACGAACGGGCCTGCGGGGCGCGTCTGCACTCGGCCTATTTCCGGCCCGGCGGTGTCCACCAGGACCTGCCGCCGAAGCTGATCGACGATATCGAGAAATGGTGCGAGACCTTCCCGAAGGTGCTGGACGACATCGACGGGCTGATCACCGAGAACCGGGTGTTCAAGCAGCGCCTGGTCGATATCGCCATCATCTCCGCCCAGGATGTGGAAAACTGGGGATTCACCGGGGTCATGGCGCGCGGCTCGGGTCTGGCCTGGGACCTGCGGCGCTCGCAACCCTACGAATGCTATGACGAATTCGACTTCCAGGTGCCGGTCGGCAAGAACGGCGACTGCTACGACCGCTATCTGATCCGCATGGCCGAGATGCGCGAGTCCTGCAAGATCATGCAGCAGGCCATCGCCAAGCTGCGCGAGCCTGCGGCGCAGACCGATGTGATGGCGCGCGGCAAGCTGTCCCCGCCGAAACGGGCCGAGATGAAGACCTCGATGGAGGCGCTGATCCATCACTTCAAGCTTTATACCGAAGGTTTCCACGTCCCCGCCGGCGAGGTCTATGCCGCAGTCGAGGCGCCCAAGGGCGAGTTCGGGGTCTATCTCGTCGCCGACGGGTCCAACAAACCCTATCGCGTCAAACTGCGCGCACCGGGTTTCGCTCACCTTCAGGCGATGGACTACCTCGGCAAGAACCATCTGCTGGCCGATGTCACCGCGATCATCGCCACGATGGACATCGTTTTCGGAGAGGTTGACCGCTGATGCTTCGCCGCCTTCATCCCGTTCAGCCCGCCAGCTTTGAATTCACGCCCGCGAACCTCGCCTGGGCGGAAGGACAGGTCACGAAATATCCCGAGGGCCGTCAGGCCAGCGCGATCATCCCGCTGTTGTTCCGCGCGCAGGAGCAAGAGGGCTGGCTGACCCGCTCGGCCATCGAATATGTCGCCGATTTCCTGAAGATGCCGCGTATCCGCGCGCTGGAGGTGGCCACCTTCTACTTCATGTTCCAGTTGCAACCCGTTGGCAGCGTTGCGCATATCCAGATCTGTGGCACCACGACCTGCATGATCTGCGGCGCGTAGGATCTGCTGTCGGTCTGCAAGGAACTGATCTCGGCCCATCCGCATACGCCCTCGGCCGACGGCAAGTTCTCGTGGGAGGAGGTCGAATGCCTCGGCGCCTGCGCGAACGCGCCGATGGCGCAGATCGGTAAGGATTATTACGAGGATCTGACGCCGGCGAAACTGCGCGAGCTGATCGCGCGCTTCTCGACCGGCGAGGTGCCGCAGCCCGGTTCGCAGATCGGGCGCTATGCCTCGGAACCGGCCAGCGGTCTGACAGCGCTGACCGCCCTGGCGCGTGCGCCCCAGGCCAATGGCTCGGTTCAGCGCGCGCTCGACATCGGCGATACGGTGAAACGCATCGACGGCACCGAGGTGCCGCTGAGCACGCCCTGGCAACGCTCGCTCGAAGTGGTCGAAGTTGTGGCCGAAGAGGAAATCGCGGCCCCGGCCCCGGGCGCGGATGTTCCGGTCGACAAGACCGGCGTCACCGTGCAGGAGGCGCCGGCGGAATCGAAAGGTTCGGTCGAGGTGAAGGGCACCGCCCCGGGCGGTACCGCCACCGCCGCGCCGGCCCAGACCGTGGCCGAGGCGCCCGTCGCGCTCGCCGCGATCCCCGAGGGGGTGAAGCCGCAGGGCCTGACCGCCGCCCGCGACGGCAAGGCCGACGATCTGAAGGAAATCGAGGGCATCGGCCCGGCGATGGAAAAGCTGCTGCACGAGCTGGGCTTCTTCCACTTCGACCAGATCGCTGCCTGGACGGCGGATGAAATCGCCTGGGTCGACCAGAACCTCAAGGGGTTCCGGGGCCGCGTGACCCGCGACAAATGGGTGGCCCAGGCCAAAATCATCGTGGCAGAGGGGCTGGAAGCATTCCGCCGCCGCGCCAAGACCAACGACTACTGAGGGTATGGCATGACCCGCACCCCCACCGAGGCCGAACGCATCAACGGACGCCAGGCGCGTCTGGTCGCCATCGTGATGGCGGCGACGATGCTTCTGTGGATGGGGGCGCAGGTTCTTGGCGGGCGTCTGGGGCTCGAGGCCCGCTATGCCTTCCTCTTCGACTTCGCTGCGATTGCCGCGCTGATCTGGGCGCTGGTTGTCACCTGGCAGATCTGGCGGCGTCAGTCCGCCAGGGACAAATGAGAGGCTAAAGCCATGTTGCAGGATCAGGACCGGATCTTCACCAACATCTACGGGATGGGCGACCGCAGCCTGAAGGGCGCGATGGCGCGCGGGTTGTGGGACAATACCGCCGGGATCCTCGCCAAAGGCCGCGACTGGATCGTCGATGAGATGAAGAAGTCGATCCTGCGCGGCCGGGGTGGCGCGGGCTTCCCCACCGGCATGAAATGGTCCTTCACGCCCAAGCAATCCGATGGTCGTCCCGCCTATCTGGTGGTGAACGCCGACGAATCCGAACCCGCGACCTGCAAGGACCGCGAAATCATGCGCCATG